>NZ_FYBH01000118.1 GCF_900185595.1 Calothrix rhizosoleniae SC01 | reverse complement strand
ACCAATCCAATGTGTGAGACCCAGATGCGATCGCATAACTTACACATATATATAAACTATCAACTATTTAGAAGCAAAAAATCCTGACTTATCTCTAGAGCTAGGATTACCTCCTCCTTTTTCTTTACTGAATTGCAAACCTTCATAAGCTAAAGTTAATTCCTCAATAGCAACTGTATTCCCATCAGCTTGTAATGCAGGGGTTTTCCATGCTACGGGAATAGCACCAATTAGCGTCCAACTCATCATTGTCTCGCCAGATTGATTAAAAACTAAAATATTGACATTACGTCGGGATATTTTCTTAGTTTCATCAAATACTTCATTCATCCAGTTCCAAAAACCTGGATGGTCAGTAATACCACGCTTTAATGTTACATCAGAAAATTCTGCATGACCCAAGTAAACTCTTTGTTGATCATTAACACCACCTTCGTAAAACACATTTTTCTTCACTTGTAAGCTTAAACCACCACATTCACTAAAAGATGCAGCTATTGCATTTTCTATCTCGACATAAAAATGATTGGTAGTAATATAGTTTAATTCGTGAGTAATATTACCGTTTTTATCTGTCATTATTAAAGCCACCTATTTTGAGCATAATTACTTACTCTTTCCCTTTGCGATCGCAAATCTTCCTGTAACAGTTCATATACCCGTTCAGTCAGTTGATTGAGTAATAATGAGCTATTGAGGTACTTACTTGCTGAAGAAACAGGCTTTACCTCTTGAGGACTACGAGATGTTACAAAAGTTTGTTCTTGACTTGATTCCATAAGTAAAAAAGTTGTTATAAAATTAAGGCTAAAGGTATTGCATCAGAATAAAAATTAGCCAAAAGTCTAATAAAAAAAGTTACGTATACTAGCCAAAAGTCGAACTGAAGTTTTGATACAAATTTGAATAGTCCCTCATATGGGAAAATCTCAAGATATTTCTGGTTCACCTAATTATTAGTTTTCAAAAGGAGACAATGATGAGAGAGCATGTGGTAGTTAGGCGTAAAAAAAATCACAATCAACCAGTTTCCATACCTGCATTGAAGCAGAATATACGGGGTTTTGGTTCCCAAACACACTTAGATGCACATCCAGAGATTACTAATGTGCAACTCAGTAGAAAACCTCTTACTTATGATATGAGCCAAGTATCATTTCGTCCTCAAGCAAAACTTACCATTAATCAGCCAGGTGATGCTTACGAGCAAGAAGCAGATAAAGTTGCACAGCAGGTAGTAGGGATGATTCAGCAACCTGCAAATCAACAAAATATTCAACGCGAAGAAATGCTAGAAGAAGAGGAAGAATCAGAAGGGAATTTGCGAATGAAACCTCTAGACATCAATATTTTACAACGTGAAGATATGCCCTTGGAAGATGAAGAGAAAGAGGAAGAAAATTTGCAAACTAAGTCAATAGTACAACGTCAGTCTGGGAACCAGGAAATGACTGCTACCTTGAACTTAGAAAACTCAATTCAACAAGCAAGAGGTAACGGACAAAGTCTACCAGATAACGTCCGCGAGCCAATGGAAAATGCATTTGGTGCTGACTTTAATCGGGTGAAAGTTCATACAGATACTCAATCTCACCAGTTAAACGAATCAATTCAAGCTCGTGCTTTCACTACAGGACAAGATATTTTCTTTCGGGAAGGAGCGTTTAATCCAAGCAGTCAAGATGGACAAGAATTGCTTGCTCATGAATTAACTCATGTAGTACAGCAGGGAGGTGCAAATACTAAGAAAGATAGAAAACAAAAGTAAGGAAATTGGATTTATTAACTTACAGTTCTTTGTAGTTTGGTTGCAGCAGCAGCCTGACACAAAATTTGCATGAACTCAGGACGGGAAAATTTCCTCAAAATCCATACTTGAGTGGGTATCTATACCCATTCCATTGATTAGAATTTAAATATAGAGGATAGTAAAAAGAACCAGACCATCCTGACCTAATTGCATCGGAACTCCACTAATTAAACGATATGGAATGCCAGGATTTAGGAGATTGTTATTCAAGTAAATACCATTAGTACTCATGTCAACAATCATATAAGTATTCTGCGACCAGTCCCAATAAATTCGTCCATGACGGCGAGAAACTACACCTTGATTTGGCAGAACACTCAAATCAATATCTGGGATAAAATTAGGCTCACCAGAGCTACGTCGACCAATAATACCTTGTTCTCCAGGTAAGAAAAACTCCTGTCCAGAAGTATGAACTAGCTTGAGAGTTGGTATTTTTTGCGTTGATGGGTTATGGGGATTAGGTTGTACTATGGGGGGGGTTGCTGGCCTGGGCTGATATTGTGTAGATATAATATCAGGAGGTTGATTGCTTGGCACTGATGGGGGTCGTTGGTAATTGTAATTTTGGGGTGGTGTTATTGGTTGCGATAGATCGTTTTGTGGATTAGCTACTGGTGATGGTGGAGGTTCAACATCAATAGGTGGTTGAGGTGGTTGATTTGCTGATGGTTTTGAAATAACGTTACCCAAAGGAGTGCTACACAAAGGGCAAAATTTGACATTATTCGGTAGTGGACGATTGAAGTATTCACATTTTTGGTTCGGACAACGATGTGTAGCCATATCAATAAATTTATAATTTCGTTTCTAACACTGACCCTGGTTTTGAGGTATTTGTTGTAAGGGTACAAGATCTACTTCCTTTAATAAACACTGTCCTTGACGAGTTTTCCCTAACATTTTCGCAAATTTCTTGCCAGGATCCCACCGCGTGTCGTCATTGGGGTAAGTAATATACAAAGGATAACCCAAAGGATAAGTTTTAAAAGTCTTAACGTGAAAGTAAAGTTCTGCTCTGCATAGATCATCATTAGGCTCAATTGGACGATCACCACTTGTTCTACTCCTGTATAGTGGTTGAATCATTTTGTCATTGTTATTAACAATAGCTAAGGGATAGAAATTTGAACATTGTTTTCTTATCCTACCTATCGTCCCAAAACCAATTATGCCAGTTTTAGTAGTTTGTCTAATCTTAGTTGCTTCCCTAATAGTGTCTTCTGGGTTCTGTTTAGTAATAATTTTTTGAGCAACAAGTTGTTGAAATCTAGCAATATCTTGAGGGTTATTCTGGAGAACTATTTTTTGAAAATTATATATCGCCTCTGGTTCTTCTGGAATGAAAGGTTTTATCTTCTCTTTGGGAAATTTTGAATCTATTTGATTCCAGTCTGTTTTGTCACCAATATAGATTTGCCGCAAATGCTTTAAAGAAATCTCTCCTTTCAGCTTTTGATGTAAACTCAGAGATTTATTTTTTCGAGATTCAACAAAAACTAATAAACCGTCATAAGCAATTTTTACTTTTTTTAAATTACTGGGTTGAATTTTATCTCCTAAAGTCGTAACTGCAAAGTCTATATTATTATTTTTAACGTTTTCTATCGGTTGACTTATCTTTGTAATATCTTCTGATTTAATCGGTATGTATTTAAATATAGCCTTCGCCTCTGGATCTGGATCAGTTAATATCTCTTTTACAGTTCCCTTTTCTACATTTTCTTTGCTTAAGATCACATTCCAGGTACTATTACTTTCTGACGTATAATTAAAATTTCCCGGAGGTAGTTCAATATCAGAAAAACTCTTATCCTTAAGATTGTACCATTTTACGTATTGTGGTGGTGAGTCTATTTTTCTGTAAAACCAGTACCAAATTCCTCCTCCCAGCAAGCATAAAAACAAAAATATTAGAGCTATTAAAAATACACGATGACGTTTTTGTTGCTTTTCTTCCTGGAAATTCTGCTGATTTTCATTATGTTGATAAGTTTTTAATGGAAGTTTTAGCAGTGCTTGACGAGCAGATTCAGCATTATCAAATGGAGCTTCTAAACCTATTAAATGAAAGAGGTACTGCTTCAAATTATCATCATCAGTATGCCAATTTTGTGGTTCTCTAGGACTTAAAAATTGACCACTAGTATAATTTGTATCTCTTCCTGCTAATAAATAAAATGCTACCTTACCTAAGGATTCTAAATCTTGTTGAAATGTAGCTAGTGCAGGTTGTTCAATAGTAGGAGGAATAAATAAATTTTCCCAATTGGCTAAATCACAGAGAAATATATAAAAATTCTGATTTTTTGTTTCTGTAATTAACAGACTATCTAAATTAATATTACCATGGGCTAAACCTTGTTGTATTTGTTGTGACGGCAAACACAATTTTTGAGTGTGGAGAAATTCTAAGGTTTGTAAAGCTTGATTTAAGACTTCACGTACCTCAGTAGATGTCATTGCACTTTTTTCTCGTAAATATTCTCTTAAAGTCTGCTTTGGTTCTACATCTTTAGTAATTAAATAACAACGTTCTCCTTTCTCATCTGCAAGAGCTTCCCAGGTATTTATAATGCGGAAATTTTGATCTTTCCCATCTGCTAAATTTACACCACCTATCCTTTTAAAAGTCTCCTTCAGCTCCAACACTTCATTAGAGTTAAAACAATGACTGGGAAGTAAATATTCCTTGATTACTACAGGTTGTTTATCTTTAATTCGCACTCCAGAATACAAACGTCCCCAGCCCCTTGCACCCAAATAATTCTCTACTTGATAAATACCCCGACTCCCTTTAATCTCTGCTTTCTGAGATAAAATTGCAGGAAAAGCACATTCTATACAAAACTTCGCTCCCTGATATTCTTTTATTGTTTGTACAGGGCGATCGCATTTTAAAGGATTACTAGATAAGCAAGGATATTCCTGATAGATATTGTCAGATAAATGCATTGAAAATTATCAGCTTATAATCAATTTTTCAGAGAATGATAACTTATGAATGATAGTTTAAGAAACAAACTTACTAAAAAATAAACTAAACATTGATGATTCCTAGTTTTATCGCAGTCACAATTGCTTGAGCGCGATTGGAAACTTTCAATTTTTCAAAAATACTAGTAAGATGAGCTTTAACAGTAGCAGGTGTAATATATAACTGCTTCGATATTTCTTGATTAGATGTACCTTTTGCTAACCATTGTAAAACTTCTTTTTCCCTATCTGTCAAATGTAACCGATGACAAGTTCTTAGAGATAAATCTGCGGAACTCTGAAAATAATGAAAGAAACGACTAGCAATCTCTGGGGGTAAATAAATTTTAGAATTTATTACAGCATTTATTGCTTCACATAGCTGTGTAGCAATGCGATTTTTAAACACATATCCTGATGCTCCTGCTTGCATTGCTCGAAAAATCCAATCTTCTTCCTGATGAGCAGATAATACTAGAGTCTTACCTTGATATGATATTTCTTTCAAAAGCAATAAAGCAGTAATTCCATCACCAACTGCTAACTCTAAATCCAGCAATATTAAATCAGGAGATTTCTGAGCTGTAAGTTTGATTAATTTATCAACACAACCAGCTTCACCAACAATATCTAGGACTGGTAAAGCTTGAGTCCTATAAAAATCTAGTAAGTTTCGTAATCCTTGGCGGAAACGGACTTCATCATCCACAAGTAATACAGACATTTTTTGGTTATAATCAATCATATTTTTTACTTCCCATCAAAACGAATATACTAATACATCCAATTATTAATTATCAGCAACAAATTTTGAATTTATAATTCTTAGTTATCAACTATTCATTAATTATTTTTTTACGAGGCAACACTAGACAAAATTCTGCTCCACCCGTTGATAAATTCCGTGCCCATATACTTCCTCGATGGTCTAAAACAATTTTTCTTGCAATAGTTAAACCTAGCCCAGTTCCACCAGAACGACGCGAATAAAAAGGATTAAATATCTGAGGCAAATCTTCTGAAGATATTCCCCCTCCTTCGTCATAAATTTGAATAAATATTTCTTCTTTAAATTCCTGCCAAGTACATACAATTTTCCCGGAACCAGGACTAAAGTGAACGGCATTACTAAAAATATTGTCAAATACGTGCTTGATTTGCAAACGATCTACTTCTAATTTAGCAGAAATATCGGGTATGGAAATAATTAAGTCTTTCTCAATAATTAAAGGTTGCAAATCCTGTATACTCTCAAGGACTATACTTCTTAAATCCTGAAGACTTATTTTTAATCTCTCACTTTGACTACAATTAATAATGTCAGTTAAATTATTACCTAATTCTTGTATCCTCTCATGAATAATTTTAGCTTCATCTCTATAAGATTGGCTTTGCAATCTTAAATATAAATTGTGAGCATACAAACCTATTAAGCTGAGAGAATTCCCGAATTGATGCACAATTTTATGAATAACCTGTTCTAACAAGTTAATTTCTGATTTTTGCTTGAGATAAGCTAGATATAACTCTTTATGTTGACTTAATAGAATAGCAATATTTTTGATTTGTTTTTGCGCGCTGTTTGTAATATGCGTACATGAAACTACTTGAATATATTCCGGTTCTGCATTTTTATAACTAAAAGGCAAACAATAAGATATTAATTGAGAGCCATTTAATAGAAATTCATGCAATTCACCAATCACCGGATACTCTGTCAACCATTCCTCAGAACGTAAATAATCTAAAAACTCATAAGTAAAGGATGAAGAATCCGAAGTATAATTTATAACTTCTTTGCGTGTTTGCAATAAACAATCGTTATAAACAATCCTAACGCATATAATCGGATACTGATTAGTTAAGAACTCGGACTGTATTTGATAATAGTTGTACAAATCGATGAAATCGATCCGATCTAAAGATTTAGAAGCATTTGATTTGCTTCGGAGGTGAAAGTCCACAGACATAGCTTATTACTATTGCTAATTTATTAATTTGGATACTTTTAAGTATAAAAGGATGCTAAAATGAAAAACTTTAATTTTTGTTTAAAATTAAGCTTCATGTATGATAATTCTCATTAGTATAAAGTACAACACAAGTCTATGTTGTTGGGCTTTTTTCTTCAATTATGTACCTCATTCAATCAAGAAGTTACTATAAAGTAAAACATCTATTCATGTATATTTATATTAAGTAAAGTAGGTTTAAGTCAGGTTGTTTAAAGTTATTTATAATTTCTTTACTTTTTTTGTCATGTTTCCTGATGTGGATGATTATCTACCATTAAATTAAAATAAATCCTGGATTTAATGATTGCTGTAGAAAATTATCCGCAGTAAGATTATAAATAATAGTGAAGTTTTATCTGCCAAAATTTTACTTAAGTTATGGGAAAAATCCTGGAGAATCAATTATGCGTAAACATAAAAGAATTCACAATGATAAAAGACTGAAAAATATTTTTAAATCTAAATATCCTAGATTTAATACTCGTGGTTTTGGTGAATTGGAGTCAGATATTCAACAAATACCAGCAACATCCGAACAGATATCCACCCAGCCACCTTTAAATTATGATTTCAGTAAAATAGCTATTCATCGCAGTCAAACTGAGTCAGCGATCGCTCAATCAAATATATCTGATCGTTTAATCCGGGAAATTAGCCATACATCAAACCATCTACTTCAACAAAAGGAGATTTCCTTCACAGAAGATGAAGTTCCTACGATTGTTGGTTTAAGACCTGGAGCAAGAAGTGATATTATTGACAATTTTTATGCCAATTTTGATGACAAATTAGATAATATTCGAGACGCATTTAAAGATGGATTATTCAACTTTAGTACTGCAATGAGATTTCCACCTGATAAAAATGCAAAACCTGATTTCCAAAAAGTATTTTTAGAACAAGCAAAAAGTATTGTCAAAGGAGGCTTTGAGCAATATTTACAGCCAGCATTATCAGCTTCATTTCCTGGCTTAGGTACTACATTTTCATTATTGAATGCTTTACAGGATGAAGTTAGTAGAGCACAGAAAGTAGCTGGTAAATTAGCATTAAGAGATTTTTTGACAGAAACACGGAGCAGCTTTGGGGATGCGATGAGGGATAAAATTGATGGATTTATTGCTAATGCTAGCCAAGGGAGAGGACAAGCACAAAATTTATGGCGTGAAGCAGTAACTTTAGAAGAACAGAATGAGATTACCAAGCCAATGGAAGAACTTCTGGGACGCAGGACTCCATCAGCGCAGGATTTTCAAAGAAAAATTGTTTCTGCTTACATCAAGATGCAACAAGGAAGTATAGAAGATAGAGGTTTCTTTGGAGGAGGTTTTACATCCCTAGGAAGAATAGAAATTAAGTATGATGAAGCTAACAATTTAGAATCTGCTAAAATACAACTTCAAGATGGAAGTGGCTCTGCACAAATAGCAGATCAAATTAATCGACTCTATGCTTCACCAATTAATTTGAGAGATTTGAATATTGAAATTGCAGTGGGTCTTTATAGAGACAATATAGTTGGTGGTAAATCATATAAATGGGTTGTTTTGCAACCACCATATTTTGTTCCTAGTAGAAGTTTTCTTGGGTATAGTGATTATAAGAATTTTCCTGGAGATGCATTGCAAGTAACGCGCATTTCGGGATAATATCATGTCCGGTTAAAGACTTATCCTTAGGACTGCAAGGGCGCAGGGAGCAGGGAGCAGGGAGCAGGGGGAGAAAGAGTTTTGGTTATTTTTGCATAGATGGTAATATCATAAGTAATCAGGCGGACATGATATAACACATATCTTGCACCAATGAAGTGTGAGAGTCAGGTGGGAAATGCTCACCTGACGAAAACCCGTTTATTTTATCAACCCTTACAGTTTTTCCAAGAGAAAAGTCATAATTGAGAGAATTTAATGACAGTCACCTTAGACATATCTTGAGGCAGGATAATATTAGCTCTGCTGCGCATAGCGTAAGCATACCGTAAAGAGGGGTAAATTTCACAGGAGAGAAAGAATCTACTTCAACCCCTTCTGAATCATAGAAACAATAGGTGAATATAGACAAAAGTTGAATTTACACCCCAAAAAAATTTCGACTAAAGTCTAATTAACTTCTCCTAATTAATATAGATACTGTTAAGTGTATCTAGATCAACATTCTTCACTATGATTTCATGCTTATCTATGTTCTTCAATCCTTAGCGCAAATTTTGGCTGGAGGAACTTCCCTAACGAGTACCGAACAGATAGACTTTGGTCATCTTGGTAATCGAAGGGAAGAGAGTACAGTACCAACTCTCAATTTATATGTTTACGATATTCGAGAAAGTAAGCAGTTACAGCATTCGGGGAGACAAGTTGAACGCAGAGTAGGGCGAAGCTTACAAAACGCTAGCGTAAATTGGTCGCCCAATTGGTTTGATGTTTCACTTTTATTAACAGCTTGGGATAGAACAGCCTTGGGCGAACATTACTTAATCAGTGAGGCATTATCCTTACTTTTGCGTCATCGTTCCATACAGGAGCAATTTTTATTACCTGAATTACGCCATTATGGCAACTTATCCATGAGTATTGCTTTAGAACCTCCTATTGAAGTTGGTTCTTTATGGAGCGCCCTGAATGTACCTTTGCGCCCAGCTTTATATTTAACTGTCACAGTACCCTTTGAAGCACAGCAGACACCCGTACCTTTGGTTTGGGAGAGAATTGTTTCTTTGAGCAATTTATTAGATAAGCAAGGAGATACAGCAGTCATTACGAAAAAAGTAGCGATCGCTGGATTGGTGAAGAACGAAACGACAAATTTAGTTATACCAGAGGTACAAGTTACTGTTGCAGGAACCGAAAAGTCAACTGTTAGTAACGAAGAAGGATTGTTCTTCTTCGATAATCTTTCTACCGGTAACTACATTCTGACATTAGATTGCCCTGGATATTTATCTCAAAACGTCAACATATTAGTGGAAGGTGAAGGTTATACCTTTAAAGAAATTTTACTAAGACCAGAATAATTTGTTTTTATACTTCTTGGAGAGACTTTTATGGCAAGACTTGATTACTTTGCTCCTGGTGTCTACGTTGAAGAAGTAGACAGAGGTAGTAGACCAATAGAAGGTGTGAGTACAGCGATCGCAGGGTTCGTTGGTTTCACAGAAGCAGTCCGGGATGATGCTGAGTTATTTAAACCCATGTTAGTAACAAACTGGACTCAGTATTTACAATATTTTGCCAATCCTAACTCTGATGGTTTCACCGATTTTGATGCCTATTTGCCATTTGCAGTATACGGCTACTTTATGAACGGTGGAGGGCGTTGTTGGATCACAAGTATCGGCACTCAGTTACCAGGGGCACCAAGGGCTACAACCCCGGAACCAGCGATATTAAGGATTACAGGTCGCGGGAATCGTCCTTCTTTAAACTTTACCCTGCGTCCAGAACAAGCTGCTAGTGGGGCAGTTAATGTTTTAATTAGTGACAGTAGTCCGCGCCCCCAGCCAGAAGGAAGTGAGGGAGAACCACCTCCAAACACGGGAGAATACTTTAAAATTCAAATTCGTCGTGGGGATGAAACCCTAGAAGAATACGATAATTTAACAATGAACCGCGAACCCAATGCTCAAGTAGCGACCTATGCGATCGCGGCATTGCAAAATTCGATGTATGTCACCCTAGAAGACATTTCTCGTTCCGGACAGCCTTTGGCTCGTCGTCCGGGAAATGGTCAGTATGAATTAATACCACCTATTGTTGCCCCTCCACCAGATAGATTCTCTCAGAATTTAGAGGGTGTAAGAGATGACCGCACAGGTGTTCGAGGAATATTTGAGATAGATGAAATAACAATGCTGGCTTGTCCGGATTTAATGCGGGCTTATCAAGCAGGAGTCATCAATTTAGATCAAGTCCACGGCATTATGGAATTGATGATTAGTATGTGCGAGGGTTCTGCTAGTGGTGATGTACCCAATCCACCTAATCGCATGATTGTACTGGATGCACCCCCTGCACCAGAATGTGAAAAGCCTCAGCAGGTAGTGGAATGGTTAAACAGATTTAATCGTCGTTCCATGTTTGCAGCCCTGTATTATCCTTGGATTAAAGTACCTAATCCTCGCCGTAGCGGTCAGCCAATTTTGGTACCTCCTTGTGGTCATATTATGGGAGTTTGGGGGCGTACTGATGAAACCAGAGGTGTTTACAAAGCACCGGCAAATGAAGTACCTAGAGGTGTAATTGGTCTTGGGTATGATGTTAATTTCCGAGAACAAGAACTACTTAATCCCATCGGTATCAATTGCATTCGCTCCTTCCCCAATCGAGGTATTCGCATCTGGGGGGCACGCACCCTTGTAGAACCAGATAAAACAGAGTGGCGTTATATTAGTGTTCGCAGACTAATCAGTTACATTGAAAAATCAATTGAATTAGGCACTCAGTGGGTAGTATTTGAACCCAACGACGAAGACCTATGGGCACGAGTTAAGCGTACTGTAAGTAACTTCTTAGAGCGTATATGGCGTGAAGGAGCACTATTTGGGGCAACTCCAGAACAGGCATTTTATGTCAAGTGCGATGAAGAATTGAATCCACCAGAGACTAGAATCTTAGGTCGTTTGTACGTGGAAGTTGGGGTCTGTCCCGTTAGACCAGCAGAATTTGTTATTTTCCGCATCAGTCAATGGAATGGTATTGATGACGAAGAATAAATTAGGATTGACCGAAAATAATGGGATACAAACCTCTCCTTGAAAGGGGAAGAAACGAAAAGTTTTTTTTCACTCTGAGTGCAAGCTCCGTCCTTTTAAGGTAGAGACAATCCAAAATCTAAAATCTAAAATCCAAAATTGGATTGACCCTTTCCCACTCAAAACTCATACCTCGAAACTATTGCGATTACTAAACCCATAAACTTGGAGGATAACAATGAGCGAATATTTAACTTCGTGTAAATTCTATTTTGAAGCAGACAGCATCACTGACAAATTTATTAAGGAAATCAGTGGTTTAGGAGTCGAAAATACCCCAGCCCAAGAAATTCATGGTTCTAGTAAG
>NZ_FYBH01000121.1 GCF_900185595.1 Calothrix rhizosoleniae SC01 | reverse complement strand
AAGTGACCCTAGCTGTCAAGTCTTTCGCGCATATAACACCGGACAAGCCTTAGGAGCACCTTTACCTGCTCAATTCCTATTAAATAAAGAAGGTAAACTCTGTTACAGACATTTATTCTCTTTCTTAGATCATAATGCCAGTGTAGAGAAATTACTACAACAATTCGACTCAGCAGAGATCGGTACTTAATCAAACATTCTATGCTCACCATTATTGGTTGCGGTAATCTCAACCGCAGTGACGATGCAGTAGGGGTAATAGTAGCCCAACAGTTACAACAATATCTCGCTCAACAGCCTCATCCCAACACCCGTGTTTATGACTGTGGTACTGCGGGAATGGAAGTCATGTTTCAAGCAAGAGGAAGCACAAAGTTAATAATTATTGATGCAAGTGCAACGGGTTCCGATGCAGGCGCTATATTTAAAATCCCTGGAGAAGAATTAGCAGCGCTACCGGAACCCAGTTATAATTTGCATGATTTTCGTTGGGATAATGCTTTAGCCGCAGGTAGGCAAATCTTTAAAGATGATTTTCCCCAAGATGTAACAGTTTACCTAATTGAAGCGGCCAATCTTGATTTTGGACTGGAGTTAACTCCTGTTGTTAGAGATGCAGCTGATACGATTGTCGCAGAAATTACTACCATTATCCAACAAAATGTATAGATCTGTTAACCTTTAACCGTTAACTGCTCTACGCCATATCTCTATACACTGAAATTTCATCCACCCTCATTTCAAAAGGTATTCCTTTATTTGGGGGACAAACGCGAATTTTTGCGTCACTGTAAAATGTATTCAACCATGATGCCATAGGCACCATTTTTTGCAGTATCCGCCAATTCGTCACCTGATCTGGACATTCAATCACCAAAGTCATAGCATTAGCCTTGGTGGTAAAGTACCATCGGCACACAGATAGTAAATTTTGAATGGATTGATCGCAAGCACTATAAAAATATTTACTTATAGAATGCTCTAATTGCTGACGTAGAATAATATCAGCAGATGTCAGTTGTATAGGGTGTAAATCCTCTTGTGGATCTTCATTTGCATCTTTGTTGAAAAAATAGTACTTCCTTGTCATTATTCTCGAACATCTCCTTAATTATTTACCAATGACAATTGCATAGAGTACATCCTTGTCGCTTCCTCAGAATTCCTGGGTTCCATCGTCATAGAAGGCTCCAATACCACTACAACTAGTATCCAGATAATTGCTGATGAGATATGCTCTGTGCCCGATAAAAACAGGGATTTGCATGGCAGTTTGGTAATTTTGATCAGCAGATACCAAAAATAACTTTACTGCCCTATCTTTAGGGGTTGCTTGGCTTACGCACAAGTAATACACCTGGTGATAAAAATCACCTTTTTTTAATCAAACTGCTTCCTTTATATAAACCAGGTACCATATCGTCAATACAATGGATAACAGAAAAAAGATATATTTCCTCAAACTTCTCTTTTGGTATTGGTTTTGTCGTTTCTTGCAAGATGTGTAGATAATCTACTTGTGATATTGGTTGTTTCCGAAAACGCCTGATTGAGTCCCTATTACCAATCACTTGCAAGGATATTTACTGTGCAAATTGATACAAAACATCTAATTTTTGCTGATTACTTAGTTGCCTAGTAGTCATTTTATAAGCATCCTCAATCAATTGATTCGCTTCAAAGGAATCAGTACCCCCTACAAAAGGCACTTTCAGCCTTAAGAATCTGAGCAAACAATAAACTGGATAAAAGTCCCTGGATTCATCTGTGGAGAAAAAAACAAGCTTACTATCATTATTTCAAGCTTTTAATTTCAGACATGGGGTTAATCTAAAATTGAATGACTTGCTTGTCTTGAAAGTCTCCCGAAATCACACAAGTAGTAATAAACTCTTTATTCTCAAATCCTCAATCGGAGTTGAGAGCAAGTTTATTAACATTAGAGATTAATTGTATCTTGCGGTTGTGGATATATGTAGAAGCAGCAATCGCACCAAGATGGTGTCCGCTATCTAAACAGCAATAGCGCCAACTTCTATTTTGATATTTCCAACTAGACCTATAATAAACACAACTAATTAAAAAAATGAATCCAGTTATACATTTGCCAGGTATAACATAATTTTATCAACTATCATCAATTAATTCATCATTTATTGATAGAGAATTATTTGCAATTTCTCAAGTATATCTTCTATCAATAATTCCCTATTCCCTAATCCGGACACAAGTTTATGTTTGCTCATTGATATCAATGTGTGCTGCTAACAACAAACTAATCAAATTATAACGATTACCAAAACAAGCAAGCCACAAAGCATTATTATCATTATTCTTTGCATTCACATCTGCTCCCATATAAATTAGTGATTGAAACACGGTAGAAATTCCTGCTTTAGTCGCTTTCATTAAAGCTGTATCACCATTTTCACCATGCTGATTCAAATTTTGTAGATTGTAACCTTGTTTAATTAACCATTCCCTTGTCTTTACAGTTAAATTATGTTGTATTTCTCAATTTCTAATTGTCCTGGTTATACAATTTAACTTAATTAATTGATATTAATAATATGCTTTAAATTCTCAGGAATAAGTAGGTTGGCGTAAAAAATTATCGTTTGGATAAGGCAGGGGGCAGGGAGCAGGGAGCAGGGGGAACAAGGGTTTTAGGCTTATTTACTATTCTTCACATAGTTTGGTTTTATTGTGCCGACTTACTTAATAAAAATTATGTATGAAGCTGTGCTTTGTTTTCCCAGATACCAAACTGAGCTGAAAAACAAGGTTAAAAATTTGGCACATCTTTATAAAGAAAAAGTATAACCTAATTGTGTAGCGAGTTAAAAAATGATGCGCTCAGATCCCCGAATTAGTTAAAAATTCGGGGATCATGTTTCTCAATAAAGGATTTATGATTAGGACAGGTAATAGTGAAAAATACCCACCATAAATTCACAAAGTCCTATTTACTTGACTGAATTATCAGCAATTACAACATACTCAAGACTTCAATTAACCTAAAGCTGCTAAATGCCTTTCTTCATCATATTCATCTTTGACTGGTATTGTTGGCATTACTGCTCCATAAAAGCCTAATTCAGCTTCAATATCATCTACCAAATTCCAAGCCTCTTCTGCATCTTTAGATTGGGCTCCATAAGTAGCAGAAATTACCCGAGCATTAGAAATAGACCTTTGTAGTTCCTTTTGCAAGAAACTAATTTTTGGTGTCTCTATAAACTCACCTTTCAAAATAATATCAGTGACAGAAATAATACCTAATAACTCACCTTGAATAACTGGTGCCCGCCAAATACCAGTATTAGCAAATAGACGTGCTACATATTCTATTTCTAGATCTGGATTAACTACAATACAAGGCTTACTCATTACTTCGTAGACGCGAACCTTTTTCGGATCTTTACCACAAGCAACCACTTTACTAGCAATATCGGTTTCAGTGATAATACCGTAAGCATCTCCTGGAATGCGAGGCTCTACAATTAAGCAACGTAATTCCTTGAACCTCATTAATTTGACTGCATCTGTGATAGTAGCTGAAGCGCGAATAGTAGCTACATTTTGAGTCATTATTTGTTTAGCTTTCATAATTTCTGCTCCTTATCCTTTTTGCCAGAAAATTGGTTCCAAACGGCTACAATTCTTGCTAATTATTCCCTTACAAACAGCTATATAAATTAGATATTTCTTGCAACAAAGTTCAAGTCTTTATCTCAGAAATAATACCGTTGTTTAGGGATAAGGATTACGCATTTCCCAAATACACTTATGAAGATTAATTTCGTTGTTTTATTCACTATTAATCTTCATAAGCTTATATGAATTATTGTAGGTTTATTGGCAATAATTTAACCTACATTTATATATTATCTTCATTATCTTTTTGCTTGAGCACCCATTTATAAAACTTTGCAGAAGATTATTTGTACAAACGTTAAAAAAACTAAAAAAATATATTTTTGTCCTGAAATAAGATAGAAGATAATCAATTTTTAAAAGCTTATCTAGTAACTATTTAACTACAAAAACCTCATATTTAATTAATATTTTTATGATTTTCGTTCCATAAATCTAGTTCTTGTATCCCATAACCTTCAAACCTTAGAACACGGATTTGCGACATTGCTCCATGTAATCAGTGTCATCCGTGAAGTGTCTCCGTGATCGACTTGCGACTTGCGTGTAGCTCTATGAGGTACTTACCAGGTATCTTAAGAATTGAGTGTTTGGGAGTGTATAAACCATGAAAGGCAAGCAAGTTTTACTTACAGGTGGTACTGGTGGATTGGGTTTGGGTGTGACACCAGCTGTTCTCTCTTTGGGTGCAAAGGTAACAATTCCTTATATTAATCCCAGAGGGGTAGAAAGACTCAAAGGTTTGGTTCCACCTGCCGATTTGGCTCGAATTAAGTTTGTGAAATCCCATCTGAATGAGGAAGCAGCAGTAGAAGAATTGATCAATGATTTGCCACGGGTAGATGTATTGATTCATTTGGTGGGTGGTTTTGCGATGGGAGCAACCCATGAATATAGTTTTGAGAACTGGAAACGGGACTTTGATTTAAATTTGCATACAACTTTCTTGGTGTGTAAGCATAGTTTGCGGCGAATGCTAGATAATGGCTATGGGCGAATTGTGACAGTGGGTTCTAGGGGTGCTATGGAACCTGGTGGACAATTGGCTGCATATTGTGCTGCTAAAGCTGGGGTTGTTGCCTTAACAAAAGCGATCGCAGATGAAACGAAAGGGACTAATATTACTGCTAATACTGTCCTTCCTAGTGTGATTGATACTCCCAGTAACCGTAATGCAATGGGAGCAGAGAATGCTGATAAATGGGTAAAGCCAGAATCTTTGGCAGAGGTAATTTGTTTTCTAGCTTCTGAAGCAGCGAAGGATATGCGTGGTGCTGCTATTCCTGTGTATGGAAGTATTTAGAGGCTTGCTGTTCGCGGAGCGTGCCGTTAGGCATAAAAGTCCTTTGGTGAGGGTAGGGAGTAGGGAGTAGGGAGTGGGGAGTAGTTCCAGCCTCTTTATTTCTATTCTTTTTGCCAGAAAAAATAACAGATGCAAGGATTTTAAACCTAAAATCCTAATTTTCTTGCACGCCCCTCCCCAAGAAAATAGCCTCAAAGCATTGATAAATAAATATTTTTCAGTTATTCAGCAGACCCTATTTAGGGGAACACCAAAAAATAAATTACTTAATTTCTGGACTTGAACTAATTGCTTGACTCCCCCTGCTCCCTGCTCCCTGCTCCCTGCTCCCTACTCCCTGCATTTCGAGGAATTGGTTATTTTTTTATTTGCAACTCCCTAGGGTAAATGATGGAGGGTAGTTCAAGCAGGTACTTGCACTTTTTCACTACCAGCTAATCCAAAGGCTTGATGGATTACTTGCAATGCTTTTACACCTTCCTGCTCATGGACAACACAACTAATTTTAATTTCAGAAGTCGTAATCATTTGAATATTAATTTGATGTTGGGCTAGAGCCTCAAACATTTTTGCTGCTATCCCTGGTTGTCCTACCATTCCTGCACCAACAATACTTACCTTCGCGATCGCATTATCTAACACCACTTCCCCCCAACCATATTCTCTGGCTGCTTGTTGCAACATCTGTTGGGCGGATTCTGCATCCATCCTAGTCACTGTAAAAGCAATATCTCGAGTGGGGATGCCATTAACTATATGACAACGCTGGGATTGAATAATTGTATCTACACTAATATTGCTGTTCGCCAACAATCCAAATATTTTCGCTGCCGTTCCCGAAATATCATGTACATGGCGAATTGCTAAACGTGCTTGCTTCATGTCTAAGGCAATACCACGGACGGGGTGAGTGTGGGGAGTAGGGGGAGTAGGGGGAGTAGGGGAAGATTTAATATCAAATGCTTGGCGGAGTGTGGCTACAGCTTTGTCACAATCTGCGGAGTCAATCACACAGCTAACTTTCACCTCACTGGTGGAAATCATTTGAATATTCACCCCTGCTTCTGCCAAGGCAATAAACATCTTTGCCGCTACACCGGGACGACCAATCATACCTGCCCCTGCGATACTAACCTTAGCAATATTGTTTTGCACCATTACCTCTGCTTCCTCCCCTTCCATACTGGGATGACTGCGAAGTGCAGGAGCAATGGCAGATGCTACGGCTTCAGCTTTGTTTAAAATCGGTTTTAATACGGTAAAGGCAATGTCATTTGTATTACCTTCATGAATTGATTGGATAATCAAATCCACATCTACATCTTGGCTGGATATTTCCCCAAATAAGTGGGCAGCAACCCCCGGCTTATCTGGTACCCGCAACAATGCTACTCTTGCTTGATTCGTATCAAACTCTACATCATCCACTGGGCGAGCAAGTTCCAAATTCACCAGCGATCGCCCTAATTGGGGAGGTGCTGTAACCAAAGTTCCGGGTTCATCAGTCCAACTAGAACGGACTACTAAAGGCACGCCATAATTACGGGCAATTTCCACCGCTCGGGGATGCAATACCTTTGCCCCTAAACTAGCAAGTTCCAACATTTCATCACAGGTAATTTCATCCATCAACTGTGCTTCTGGAACTAATCGCGGGTCTGTAGTTAATATACCTGGTACATCGGTATAAATTTCACAAAAATCTGCCCGTAGTGCCGCAGCTAATGCCACCGCCGAAGTATCCGAGCCACCTCTTCCCAGGGTAGTAATTTCTAAGTCGCCCGTGTTACTAATTCCCTGAAAACCAGCAACAACGACCACTTTACCCTCTTGCAGGCAGGTTTCCAATCGTTTAGTTTCAATATTGAGAATCCGGGCGCGGGTGTGTTCAGCTTCCGTAACAATTCCAACTTGCGCTCCTGTGAGAGAAATTGCGGGTTGTCCAATTTCCTGCAATGCCATACTCAGTAAAGCAATAGATACTTGCTCCCCAGTAGAAAGCAACATATCCATTTCTCGGCGACAGGGATTATGAGAAATTGACCCAGCCAGTTTTACCAGTCCATCGGTAGTTTTCCCCATTGCTGAAACTACTACGACAATGGAATTTCCTAATTTTGCTGCCTGGGAAACGCGCTGAGCAACAGCTTGAATGCGTTCTACAGAACCAACAGATGTACCACCGTATTTTTGAACTATGAGCGCCATAATCGTAACTTAACCCAATTTATGCCGAAGAAACCAACGCCCTGCGTATGTGTATTCATTATCTAAGTTATCAGAATCCATAGGCATACTTAACTATTTCTTTACATTTTGTAGATATTTCGCAGATGAGTATGATTTGGCAAAGGGAGAATCTCCACTAACATTATGTAAAATTGTGATTATTAGCCCTCTCTACCTTATGTCTGCCTAACTTAGACTGATGACTCAAGCATTATTTAAGCCAATAACAGTCGAAGATTTTTTGCAATGGATTCCAGAAAATTCAGGAAAACGCTACGAGCTACATAATGGAGCAATAGTAGAAATGTCCGAGCCATCAGGGGAGCATGAAGAAGTTACGGGACTCTTAAATACTCAATTAGTTGTAGAGTTTACACGCCTAAAACTCCCTTACCTTATTCCCAAAACAGCCCTAATCAAATCAGCGAATAGTGATTCTGCTTATTCTCCAGATATACTAATTCTTAATAAACCTGCTTTAACTTCAGAAGAACTTTGGACAAAGTATTCTACAGTTGAGCGTGGTAATTCTATCCCTTTAGTGATTGAAGTAACTAGTACTAACTGGCGCGATGATTACTATAAAAAACAAGGAGAATACGAAGAGATAAAAATACCTGAATACTGGATTGTAGATTACCTTGGACTAGGTGGTAAAAAAAACATAGGTAACCCCAAAACACCAACTTTATCAATTTATCAATTGGTCAATTATGAATACCAAGTTGATACATTTAGAGGAGATGAACCCATCATTTCTATAACATTCCCAGAGTTAAATTTGACTGCAAAACAAATTTTTAATGCCGCTTTTTGAAGTACTGAGGTAGAGCAAAATTACTATAGATTCTACCGCTTTTCCCACAGTTTTACTTTATCAAGATAATTTAAATAAGTCGCAACAACTAAGTATTTATACTATTTAAACAACTCATATGATTTGTTCGTAACTTCACAAAAAATTTCCTCTACAGCCTTACAAGCTTCATTGAGTAAAAGATTAAACAGGTAAACAGTTGCCATCAAATAAAAATTATTTTTCACATCAACCAACTTCTTGAAAAATTTAATTAATGTTTTTTATTTATTAACCTTTATTTAATTTTTTCTTTACTAGCATCTGTGAAAGTGTAATTAGAAACTTAAATGTTATTGGCAAATATTTTTTCTTGTGTAAGTAAATAAGTATTCAAATCTATCGTCTGAGTGGGATTTAAACCATAAATTGACGGGCAATTTTTCTTCTTCAATGCTGAAAAAATTGTGGTAATCAGCTATTGCTGTAAACCTCTCAATTGATGAGACAAAACACCAACAGCAATGGATCAGGGTGTAGCATCTACCACTTCAAAATATATTTACACAACTCCATAAATTGCTGAAAAGTTTGAGGATGTTTTATGACAGTATTTATTAACGAATTTCATTATGACAATACTGGTACAGATACAAATGAATTTATCGAAATTGCTGGTTTAGCTGGTACGGATCTGAGTGGCTGGAGTTTAGTACTGTATAACGGTTCTAGCAGTGTACTTAGTGTTTACGATACCATTAATCTCAGTGGTACTATCCCTGACCAAAACAACGGGTTTGGTACTCTCTCCTTTGACACTCCTGGTTTACAAAATGGTTCACCTGACGGTTTTGCTTTAGTCGATAATAACGGCAGTGTGATTCAATTCCTCAGTTATGAGGGTAGTTTTACTGCTCTTGATGGTCCAGCCGCTGGTTTAACTAGCATTGATGTTGGTGTGAGTGAATCAAGTTCTACCAATGTTGGTTTCTCTTTGCAATTGACGGGAACAGGTAGCAGTTTTGCAGATTTTACTTGGAGTTCTCCCGCAGCCAATACTGCTGGTACTCTTAATACTGGTCAAAGTTTTGGTGATGGTAGTAATCCAGCAATAAACATCATTATTAACGAAATTGATGCCGATACCCCCGGTGCAGATGCGGCAGAATTTATTGAACTTTATGATGGGGGAGTTGGCAATACATCCCTAGATGGTTTAGTTGTAGTCCTCTACAACGGCAATGGTGATACTTCTTATGCTGCTTTCGATTTAGATGGATTCAGTACCAATGCTGAGGGTTACTTTGTTTTAGGTAACTCTGGTGTATCGAATGTGGGATTAGAATTTGACAATGGGACTCTACAAAATGGGGCTGATGCAGTTGCCCTCTATGTCGGAC
>NZ_FYBH01000122.1 GCF_900185595.1 Calothrix rhizosoleniae SC01 | reverse complement strand
ACAGTAAATCATTAGTAGAATCCCATATAGATCCCTCCCCCAGACGGGCACGGGCTTCCAGAGCATTATGGAGAGAATATAGATGAGGACTCATATAAATTATGGGTTTTAGACTATTTTATGTTACTAATCAAATCATCTCAAACGTGGGTTTAAACTAGCACCTGTTCGCCCAGTCAAAATCCACAGCACAGAACGCCCACAATCCCTCAACACCCGCAACAACAGATTCCGACTTCCCATTCCTCGACACCACCCCAACAGGAGTAATCACAATCCCCCGATTACCCAATACAATAGTTGCAATACTCCTTGCCCTCCTCATATGATAATCTGACGTAATCAGATAAATATGCTGTAACTTCCCACTGCTAAAATCTTCCACCAAACTCGTAAAATTAGTTACAGTATCACTCGCCCGACCATCCAAATGCAACTTTTGATTGGGAACACCAAACCGCTCAAAAATGCGGCGATTACCATCCAAATTCGAGTCAAAATCAGAAACCCAAATATCTAGATTTTGACGAGACTGCCAAAACCGACCAGCAAATTCCATCCTTTCCGAAGAACTCCCCAACACAAAAATAGCTTGGGGTGTTGGTGCTTGACGGAATGTAATAGCAATCCTCACAGAGATAAAACTACTCAACAACAAAGCTATGATTAAAACCAGCCATACAAACCTGATAGAGTAGAGTTTAAAAAGCTTGAATTTCATGCAGTCACACCACACAAAAAAAATCCTAAAGCAAATCACCAGATACCCCACTTAAACGCCAACAATCCAGATGGAAAAGTGAGGGTATCTTTATTGTCCGACGATTGTACAACAAGAGTTCTTGGATGGGGAAATATTAGTTCAAACTACTCCGTTGTAGGTTGATAAATTTGCCGTAACTGCTCTGGTGTATCCACAATTTCTATCGCCTCCAAAACAGCAGACAATAAATCAACATCGCCAATAGACTCAATCTCCGGTAACAAACTTTGTCCAGACTCCCCAAACTTGAGCCTTAATCCGAAAGAAATACCTTTCATTAACCCTTGTCTGAGTTGATTTTTACCTTGCTCAATCCCTTGCTCAATCCCAATCCGCTCAACACTGGTAACATAACGCATACTAATAGTCTCCTCATATTCACGAAACTCTTGCCAAAAATCCTTCTCTAATTGGGATGGTAAAGTCAACATCCAATCAATAAATCTGAACAAATTAATTACTTGTTCCCTCTCAAAACCCTGCTCATACAACCTTTTGACCAAATTTAACTTTTGTTGTTTACGCTGGGTGCGATTATCACGGGTTGCTAACGCCGCCAAATGTGCCATTACCACAGTTGCGAAAGGATTACGACTTTCCTCTAACTCCCCTTGCCTTTGCCTATAGTCTAACAACTTGACAATGGGAAACTGAAAATCCACGCGACAACCAAACAAATTATAACCAAACTGACTTGGTCGCCAATTAATACCTTCATCTCCCAACACTGCGATTGATGCTACCGAGCGATTGTATCTATCAAAGATGCGATAATTATAACTATACATCCGCCGGGCAAAATCTGATTCCTGCTGTGCTTGCACCTCCACATGCACCAGTATCCAAGATTCTTCCCCACCAATGCGATAAATTTTTACCAACTTATCAACCAGTCGCTTTCCCAACTCCCCATCTCGAATCACTTGCTGTAACTCTTGATCTAAAAATTCCGGTTGTCGTCTCCAATCAATTTCCCCGTGGGCTTGAGGAAAAAAGAAGAACATAAATTCTTCAAAATACAGTTGTAAAATATCTTTCCAAGGTGAATCAAATTCCGTTTGAGGATTGGTCATTCAAGTGAATTTTTATAGCTATTCTCAATAAATTATCCCCCAAAGGTGTATTAATAAAATTAAGGAACAGCAGAAAATCAATTATCCCACATACAACAGTAAATTTGTTGGGGCGCAAACCTTGCGCTCTTAATGTAGGATATTTTGGGAATATTTTAAAGATTGCAAGTCCCTGATTATCAATCAAATTTGTTTTGGTAATATGTCAGAAGAAGGAAGCAATCCTAACCTGCAAGTATAATTTTTATCTGTGTTCTCTACATCACATGATTCACAATTCATAATTACTTTATAGATAATTTAATTTTGCCAAAAATTAAGCTTATTTTTGACAAAAATAGATATCTTTTATTTTTTTTCCGGAGAAGTGGCATTTTAGCAAGTTGCTAGTACTAATAATGCTTATAATGATTATTCTGAGAAGACAGGAGTTTTGACCATGCAACCTAAGAATAAACCTGTCACAAAAACTATAGCTGACATTATTAGTGATGATGGATTTATTGTTAAAAATAATACTCTAAAAATTAATGCCATTTCTTATTTTATCGATCAATATATTATTAACTATAAACTTCATATTTTTCTAGTCCTCTCTATTAGACGCATATTAATTGTGTTAAAGCTTTATACTAACGATTTTTCAACAGGTATATATTTAGTTAATTTAACTACTAAATACTTAAAAGCACTGAAACTTCAATTGATGTCTCTGACTCATAAATATGTATTCACACGGCATAAATGGAATATAAATAATGTTTTTTTAAAGTTAAGAAACTATCATATTTCATCTTTATCAATTATTGAACAACAAGAAAATTATGGCAGCAGAATTACTTCTATAAATATTGAACAATTTTTTCTATATTCATACCATGCAGTGATGTTGAAATTGCAACATGTAGCGGAATTGATAAAAAATAATATGCTTGATACTTCTGTAAATACAGTCCAAACTCAGGGAATTAAGCATTATTTAGCAACAGATAAAAATGATTTAGATAAACCAATAGAACCCAGCAATCAACTTTGTCAAAATTATGCATTATCAGATATAGCGCTCGCTCCTCAGAAAACAGAGCCATATGTGCAGTTGCCAGCCAATATTCTCTCCCTGGTAAATGATGCCATAATTGCCACTGATACAGAATACCGGGTAACTTATTGGAATCCCAAGGCAGAGGGACTATACAATATTAAAGCCTCGGAAATTATCGGTCAGCCATTGTCAACAGCCTTTGAATGCTTGTGGTTGCATCCAGAGGAGCAACAGGCTTGTATGAATTCTTTAAGGAATAATGGTTCTTGGAAAGGAGAAAACATCCATCGCCAATGCAATAGGGAAGAAATTCACGTACAATCTTCAATTTCTGTGCTCAAAAATGAAGAAAACACAGTTATCGGCTTTCTATCGGTGATCAGGGATATTAGGGATGTATATCAGGAAATACGACTACGCCAACGTGCAGAACAAACATTACAGGAAAGGGAAAAACGCTGGAATTTAGTTCTCCAAGGCAGTAATGATGGTATTTGGGACTGGAATGTACAAACCAATGAAGTATTTTTCTCCAGTCGTTGGAAGCAGATGCGTGGATTTGCAGAGGATGAAATTGGTAACTCTTTAGATGAATGGTCCCAACGAGTTCATGGTGATGAGTTCAACTGGGTTATGCAATCAGTGGCAGATTATTTTGCTCGCAAAACTCCTTTATTTGCCGTTGAGTATCGTACCCTTTGTAAAGATGGTACCTATAAATGGATTTTTACTAGAGGGATTGCTCTCTGGGATGAACAGGGTAATGTATTGCGGATGGCAGGTTCAGAGACGGATATTACTGCTCGCAAACTAGCGGAACAACAAGCCCGAGAACAAGCAGCTTTAATTGATATTACTACAGATGCCATTTTAGTGCTGAGTCTTGCCGGAGAGATTGTCTTCTGTAATCAAGGAGCGCAGAGGGTTTATGGTTGGGAAAAAGCCCAGATGCAAGGTAAAAATGCTCACTACCTTTTATACGATGACAGCAGTCTCCCACAACTAGAATCAGCTCTGAAGACAGTATTAGAGGATGGAGAATGGCATGGAGAATTGCATCAATACCGTAAAGATGAACGTCAAATTATTGTGGAAGGCAGATGGACGGTCATTCGGGATGAACAGGGTAATCCCAAATCAATTTTGACCGTTGCTACAGATATTACTGAGAAAAAACAACTAGAAGCCCAATTTCTACGTACCCAAAGGTTGCAAAGTATTGGCACCCTGGCAAGTGGCATTGCCCATGACCTGAATAATATTCTCACACCTATTCTAGCAGTGGCTCAATTATTACCTCTAAAGCTACCTGAACTAGATGATAATACTCAGGAATTGGTGAAAATTGTCCTAGACAATTGCAAACGTGGTAGCGACTTAATCAAACAAATTCTTTCCTTTGCTCGGGGTGCAGAAACTCAACGTACTACTTTACAAGCAGGGCATTTATTGGTGGAAGTGGCGCGGGTTGTTAGACAAACCTTTCCTAAATCCATCGAAATTTGTATGGATATTGCCACCAAAGATTTATGGACAGTTTCTGCTGATGCCACCCAATTACATCAGGTGTTGATGAACCTATGTTTAAATGCTCGGGATGCGATGGCGGATGGAGGTACAATTACCTTAGCCATTGCTAATTTCTTCATTGATGAAAATTATGCCAGAATGCATTTAGATGCTAGGGTTGGCCCCTATGTGGCAATGACAATTTCTGATACTGGATGTGGTATTAGTACTGAAAATTTAGAGCGAATTTTTGAACCTTTTTTTACTACTAAAGAATTGGGCAAAGGTACAGGATTAGGATTGTCAACCGTGTTAGGAATTATTAAAAGTCATGGTGGTTTTGTAGATGTATATAGTGAAGTTGGCAGTGGTACATGCTTCAAAATTTACTTACCAGCAGTAGAAGATACAGGGAAGCAAACATTTTTGGAGTTGGAACCACCAGCCGGTTCGGGAGAATTAATTTTAGTTGTTGATGATGAAACATCTATTTTAGAAATTACGAAAACCTCCCTGGAAACCTATAATTACCAAGCTTTAATTGCGAGGGATGGGATTGAAGCGATCGCATTATTTGCCAAACACGACCACGACATTAAAGTCGTATTAATTGATTTGATGATGCCGAATTTAGACAGTATGACAACTATTCGCACCTTACAAAAACTCAATCCCCAAGTAAGAATTGTTGTCATGAGTGGACTGGCATCTAATGAAGTACTTTCCAAAGCCGCTAGTACCAATGTTCAAGCATTTTTAGCCAAACCATTTACAGCTTGGGAATTATTGAATACATTGCAAAAAGTGAAAATTGAGAATGATTAGGATAGGGCTTGCTAAAAAAGTCTTTTGGTGAGGGTCGGGAGTCGGGAGTAGTTCCAGCCTCTTTAATTTCTATTCTTTTCTCTTCATCTCCCCCTGCTCCCTGCCCCCTGCCCCCTTGCAGCCCACATTCCGCACGTAGAGGAAAACTTTTCGGTATTTTTAAAATACTTGTCTGGTAAGCCTTTTCGGCAATTAAGCGTGACAGCGATAAGCCTAACGGCATAGCTTCGCTTACCGCTAATTATAAGATGAGGGATAATCGCCAAATCATAGTTTATTGATACCATTGTCAACGACTGCTCTGGTTTTCATCCACGGTGGGGCTATCTTTGGGAGTATCACTAAATACAACCATATTTACTTCATGTCTGAAAGCATTGTTATAACTGGATTATAAAAATACCAAGCTTGTTAATTTAACCTGCGGAATGTGGGTTGCAGTCCTAATGATAAGTATTTAACCGGACATGATATCACTCCTTCACTCCTTCCATCTCTTAACTCGGTTTATCAACGCGCACAGCATAGTCAATTGCCAACAACCGCAACCATAAACCAGGATTACGTGGTTCTAGCCAAGGCTGAATACGTTTGAGAAATTGTGAGAACCATCCATTTAACAGAACACTTACCGCAGCATGACTAGTGAAATTAACATAATTACGACTCCAGCGCAGCATATCCTGTGTCCCAGCCATTTCCCAAATCCAAACTAGTAAAGCAGGATTGTTCCAGGCTGCTTTCAGTGCTAGACGGTTAAAAGTTGACCAAGTAAATTTATCTTTAATAAAGTTATCTGTGATTTCCGAGGGTTCATCCACCAATAAGCCAAAGAAATTATTCAGCATGGCATTAACTCTTTGGGGTGGTAAGAATTTCCCAGTCGGTACCATCATCCCTTTTGAAAACATCCAGGTAACGGCAATGTTACTTTGAAAGGCACGAATTTGGTTGAGATGGGCAAAACTCAATAAATCATGCTTGAGAGCTGTATTTAACAGAGTGGTAAGCCGTTCCAAATTACGCACCAGGGAACCAAAGCCAGTAAATACCAAAGGAGATTGGAGAGAAGCTGCATCACCAATTGTTACCAAACGGTCAAATGCCACGGTGCGATCGCGACCATTTGCACTAAAATGACCTGGTATATAGCCGAATGTGGGCTTTTTCCACACCAATTTGTCCAAATTGCACCTCCGATACTCTGGCAAAATGGTAAAAAAGTCTTCATACATTTCCAACAAGGAGCCAGGATTTTGAGGATTAATTTGGTGATAGTGAAATAAATAAACTGTTAGTTCTTCACCCCCACCGGGAAATAACTCCCAAATTAACTGTCGCCCTCGAGAAATGTCACCGTGGCTGTTGAGTACATCACCATATTGGGAGTCCCATACCCCTGGCTCAAATCCACCATCAATTACTGCTCCCACTGTCGGGCAAACGCTGTCAAAAGCACGACTTCCATTTAATTGCCAAGCAATGGGGGAAGCAGTTCCCATTGCATCTACTAAGACTCGTCCACTTGTTATTTTTTCTGTTTGACTGGGTATGTTTTTAACCGTCACTGCTACTTGCTGGGAATCAATATCCGCCCTGATAAACTCCATTTCATCCCAAATTTCTCCCCCTGCAGCTTGCAGTTTTTGTCCACATAGTTGCAGTAATTTTTCTGAATCAAGGGCAATATTTAATACCGTAGGAGTAGATAAAATAGGCGATCGCAAATGTTGGGGATTATTGCCATCAAAAAACTTATTAAACCCATCTTTGTATTCCCTGGCAATGATGGATTCTACCTCCTCAGCAGTGAATAAACCCAGATTGATTAAACTTTGAATTTCAGCGCGGGAAATATTCCATTCCCGGTTCATCCGCCCAAAAGCCAAACGCTCTATTAGTAACACCTTATAGCCTATTTGTGCCATGACAGCAGCGTGAATGGCTCCCAATGCTCCACCAATGTAAATTAGGTCATATACCCCTTGGGAATTGCTAACTGGAGGTTGTGAATTATAAAAAATAACCTGTTTGGGTTGTTGGGGATTTCTGACTCCTTCTCGCCATCGCTGTTCCCACCAGTACACCCTTTGTAAGTCATATTCCCCCTTGGGCATTTGCTGAAAATATTTGACTGTTAATGGGTAGTAAGGTGCTAATGCCTCAAAAATTGATTTTTGACATAAATCAATGGCTGGTGGTTCTGGGTATTGATGGGGGAAGTGGTTTCTAATTTTCCCAGTCAGTTGCTGGAGAATTTCTTTCTCCCCAGGAAAGGGTGTGTCACCCCATCGGAATACCTTCAGATAGGTGGTACGCTGTACTGACCAAATAAAAATAGAAAGTTCATTTGGTAGCTGATCTGTAATTGCTGGTTCAGCAGTTGTAGATTGACCTACTTCCAGACGTATACCCTCTGGCGTAAGTTTTTTGTCTGAGATTTTTGGCTGAAAATCATCTTGCACCCATCTCAGGACACCCTTTGTATCCGCAGTGGGAATTTCCAAATAAAGTAATTCTTTCATAATTTCTCAATTATCCAATAAATATACCTATTAAGACAGATTTAACAAATGAAGAAAGTAAGCTACACTCCGCCCTATCAGTTAAATGAAATTTCAGTAAAGAAACGTTAAGATTCTCTCATATTTGCCACTCCTTTCACCTCGCCCTTAACACACACTAAACGCATTATGAATTATCCCATTCCAGACAAACCCCAGGAAATACTAGCTTTACAGCAGCAACCTATTGATGAAGAATTAGTAGCAACAGCGATCGCAGGGGTGATTAAAATAGTGCGTTCCCAAGGTCAATCCTTAGAAGAGTTAACGGCTCAGGTACTACAGGAAGACAGTGTATTAGATGGACAGCAGCGACATTGGCTGAGTCAAGTTATGTCCCAAGCCTGGGAAAAATTTCCTTAATTGGGGTTTGCTGAATAGCTTTAAAAACCTGAGTCTGTAGGATTATCAGGCTATTGTTCGAGAAAAAGTGCAAGAGAATGGAGATCCAAGACTTAGAAACCTTAGTATTTCTAATTTTCTGTAGTGCAAAAAAACTGGCAATAAGATTAGGTAAAACTATTCCCCATTCCCTATCCCCACCAAAAGACTTTAGTATCTTCACTCCCTAACTCTTTTGCTCCGAATTACCCAACTCTGCCAACCATGAACTACACTTATTATTTGTAGTCTTGACGCAATTTTGTTGGCTAATTGTTTTATGGTTACTAGACTTTCAGCCACAGTTTATGGCATGGCGGCGGCACCAACCGTAACTCCGGAAAAAACGAATCAAGTTATTCGTAAAACCTATCCCAACTATAAAGTGATTGTGTTGAATGATGACTTTAACACCTTTCAACATGTTGCTGAGTGTTTGATGAAATACATTCCAGGCATGACAAGCGATCGCGCCTGGGAATTGACCAATCAAGTACACTATGAAGACAAAGCGATTGTCTGGGTTGGTCCACAGGAGCCAGCAGAACTTTATCACCAACAATTACGTCGAGCTGGTTTAACTATGGCTCCCCTGGAATCGGCGTAAAAACTATGACTAAACCTAGTGCAGATACTCGTAAGAAAAATGTCCAAAAAAATGGTAGGCTGGTCTGGAATCATTCTACCCATATCCCCAGCTTAATACCCATTTTAGACCGTCTCTGTAAGTTGGAGGGGATTCACACTGTAACACCAGGGGAAATTGGACGGGTAAAAGGTCATTGTCCTCATTTAAAATTACGGGTATCTGTCCCCATTAGGGGAGGGTTTAAGCTGATTGCTCGCTTAGGAAAGACCGTGCAAGAGGTGTTTATTATTACATCCTGGGAACGGGAGCAGTTACAAGACGAGATTGCAAAACTGCTTCAGTAGTTATAGCGCTACGGGCAAGTAAAAGGATGTATTATAATTATTGCTTTTAGAGTTTCACCCCAAACTCAAAACTGGTTGTCAGAGTTATTAGAAAAAACCGCTCTGCAACACTTATTTCAATGGAATTAGCTGAGTTAGATATTTACGAACAATTAGAACCTTTTTTCCTCGTTAGCATTAGCTTTTGCAGCTACCAATCGAACTAACTCAACATCCAATCCTAATGCTTCAGCTATTTGTTCTACAGTCGCACCCAAATTCAACATAAAAGAAACTGCTTCCAATTTACCTTCTAGTTTTCCTTCTGCTTTGCCTTCCACTTTACCTTCCTGCTTGGCTTCTTGATAAACTTTTGTTTGCTTTAACTCGCTAAATCCAAACATTTGCTCAATCTCCTCTCGACTTTTTTGGGGAAATTTATAGATAATAATCGTTTCTATCAATTCGAGAAATTCCTGTTGGGTAATTTCCGAGGCTATTTGTTGTCTGGCGAGGTTGATTAACTCCCTAGCTTTTGTAATAGCACTCGATTCTGGCTCTATTACTAATTTAACAGTCCCAATACCAATTGACTGTGATGCTGTGGAGTCGAATTCATCTAAATATATGCGCGTGATTCGTCCAGACGTGAGTAATTCTATATACCTTTCTGTTTCTCCTACATCAACACTGCGGCTTGGATAAACCACCACTCCGCGCCAATTGTTGGTAAGTTGGGTTTTATCAAGGTAAAGAAAGATTTCCGTAAATAGGCGAGAGTAGAATTTTTTATCGGCTTGAAATTGGACTTCTACAAAGTAGATGGGGGATGATGCATTACTTTTGGGGAGAAATACCCCATCGATACGGAAAGCGAGTTGTTTAACTTCGACGGAGGAAAATTGGTAGGTGTTGGCGGTTTCTGGGGGTTGGTTGATTAGTTCAAAGAAGATGCTGGGGAAGCTTTGGAATAGGCGGTAGAAGATCGTATCTGTTTTCACGCTGGTTGATGTTGGGTTGATGGCGTAAATCTTGATTTTACTAGAGTATTTGCTCTTTTTTACAGTGTAGCGTGTGCTACCGCGAAGCGTGACACATCATCCGGTAATATGGCTTGGTGTAATGGCTCTTTGGAAAAAACTTTTTGGTTTACTGCAAATTTAGTGTTGATTAAACATCTTTAAATTGAGTTCCACAGTTCTGACATTTGTAGTTTTGTTTTCCCTGAAAGTAGCTATATTTGCCAATTTGAGTAGAACCACATCTAGGGCATTTCATCTTTTTAATAACACCACGCTGCTTGATTTCTGCTAATGATTTATTAATACTATACTTCTGAAAGATAGAGTTGATTAGTTCCGTCTGATTGTGCTTCCTTGCAATGCCCCACAAGCAAGCAATTAAATCATAAGAACCATCGGAATTTTGAGAAAAACCGATGTCATATTCGCCTTCAAGAACTGCAACAACATCAGCGCGAACTCTCTGACCATTATCACCACGAACATCTGCATACGTTTTCACGGAGATCCCCAAGTCTCGGAGACTTTTTTTGAGAATTTCCGCATCTGTGATTTTGGTACGTAGGGTACTAC
>NZ_FYBH01000129.1 GCF_900185595.1 Calothrix rhizosoleniae SC01 | reverse complement strand
CTTAGTTCTCAAAGAGTTCAGATTTACAACAATGAAGTTCCCATACAAACAGGATGTGCAATCAGATGCAAGTCCTAATAGCTCAAAATCAACTGAAGCCAAATCTTCTGGCTTAGGTACATTTGGTGGAGTTTATACACCCTCAATTTTGACTATTTTGGGGGTGATTATGTATTTGCGGTTTGGTTGGGTAGTGGGCAATGTGGGGTTAGTGGGTACTTTTATTATTGTTACCCTGGCTACATCTATTACCTTATTGACTGCTTTATCAGTTTGTGCAATTGCGACTGATAGGGTAGTGCGGGTAGGTGGCGCTTACTACATGATTAGCCGTTGTTTGGGAATTGAAGTTGGGGGAGCAGTAGGAATCTCTCTTTACTTTGCCCAAGCATTGTCAATTGCCCTATACACCATTGGTTTTGCTGAAAGTATAGTCCAAACCTTCGGACAACTGAATCAAACCTATGTGGCTTTATTTGTAACTATTTCAGTGGCGGTTTTAGCCTTAACTTCAGCCCAGATTGCAGTTAAAGCCCAATATCTAATTATGGGGGCTATTGTTCTGTCCCTTATATGCCTGTTTTTTGGCCCTAGCATACCAAATATTACACCACAAGGATGGAATATACCCACACCAACCAATGGACAATCTTTCTGGGCAGTTTTCGCCGTATTTTTCCCGGCCGTTACTGGTATTATGTCTGGGGTGAGCATGTCCGGAGATTTGCGAGATCCCAGCCGTTCTATTCCTACTGGAACTTTGGCTGCGGTGGGTACGGGATACCTAGTTTATATGGGTTTGCCTTTAATTATTGCCATGCGTGCGGATACGGCAACTTTATTGAGTGAACCCTTAGTCATGAAAATGATGTCCCTCTGGCAACCGGCAATTTTATTGGGTGTATGGGGAGCGACTTTATCCAGTGCTTTAGGTAGTATTTTAGCTGCACCCCGAGTCTTGCAAGCCTTGGCAAGAGATGGAATTTTTCCCCCTTGGATGTCCTTTTTGGGAAGAGGTAGCGGTGAAAACGATGAACCACGTATAGGGACTTGGGTAACTCTCAGCGTGGCAATAGCAGCCGTCTGTATTGGTGATTTAAACTTAATTGCCCCAGTACTGACCATGTTTTTCCTCACCACATACTTAGTTTTAAACCTTTCTGCGAGTATTGAAGGATTCCTCCAAAGTCCCTCATTTAGACCAAGTTTCAAGGTGCATTGGGTTTTGTCTCTATTGGGGGGAATTGGTTGTTTGTGGGTAATGCTACTCATTAACCCAGTGGCGACAATGGTTGCGGGTGCCATTGTCTTAGCAATCTATTTTTGGATCCAGCAACGGGAACTAACCACCACTTGGGGAGATGTGCGTCGGGGAATTTGGATGGCATTACTCAGGGAAGGTATTTATCAAATTGATCGGGTGGAGGATACTAAAAATTGGAGACCAAATGTGCTGGTATTTTCCGGTTCCCCTAGTAAACGTTGGTCTTTAATTCAACTAGCCAATGCTTTAACCCATCAACGAGGTTTGATCACAGTCTCCAGCGTTTTACCTAGCGGTTCACGGGATTTGGCACAACAAACACATTTGGAAAATACTATTAGCGAGAATCTCAAAAAGCAACAGGTACAAGCATTAGTGCGTGTTGTGACTGCATCCGACCCCTTTGAAGGGATGCTACAGCTGGTGGAAGCCTATGGATTAGGTGCAGTTGTACCGAACACCATCTTATTGGGAGACAGTGAAGATACAAATAGGCGTGATAATTATTGCAATATGATTGCCCAACTCCACTATGCCAATCGTAGCGTGATCATTTTGCGGGAAAATCCTCAACGAGGCTTTGGAAATTACCGGCGTATAGATGTGTGGTGGGGGGGAATGAAAGCTAATGGTAGTTTAATGCTGTTACTTGCTTATTTGTTGCACTCTACTATTGAATGGCGGGATGCCCAAATATATCTTAAATTAGTTGTTCCTAATGAAGCAGGAGCAAAAGATGCCAAAGCCAACTTAAATGCGATGTTAGCTCAGTTACGTATCTCGGCTGTACCATCGGTGATAGTTGCTGACGAACGTCCCTTTGAAGACATTTTACATGAGTCATCTCAGTCGGCAGATGTGATTTTCCTGGGAATGGCAACTCCTAATGAGCACAATTTCACGGAATATTACGAACAAATGCACGCACGTACTGCGAATCTTCCCACTACTATTTATGTGATGGCGGCAGCTGATTTCGCTTTTGGTGAAGTATTAAGTGAGGGAAGTTCTTGAAGATGGGGACTGAGATACCCCATGCATAAATGCAGGGAGTATCTCAGCTCTCAATCGACTGCAACGTTGCATCATGGCTTTGATAAAAATCCCAGAAATTATTTATGCTGTTGTTAAGCCCTCCCCATGCAAGCATAATTTATAAATCAGCAAACCGGCAGAAAGTAGTAATGTGAAGTGAGATATTAGAATTGAACTTAATTATTAACTTAATCTTATGCCTTTAAATACCTCATCTTCTTCCCTAGCTCTCTCATCTCTCCACATCCGCATAGAGGCTCAAGAGAAAGAACATCAGTGGTTATTGAAGCAAATAAAAAGAAAACAGACAGAGCTGAATAACTTTGTCGAGCAAATGCGTTCCGTGGCTACGGATATATTTGAGAGGGGTAGTCCCATATTTAACAAAGTGGCAGCCCTTGACCAAGAAATACATGCCCTATTTGGTGAAATTTTCAGTACCAGAAAGTTTGGCAAACAAACTAAGAAAGATATTGAAGCAATTTATCGCCAACTACAGATGACAGGGGTTATCACTCCCAAACAACATCAGATTGATGAAGATGCAGAACTAGATGAATTATTTGAAGAAAGGGAACAGGAAGGAAATTTTGTACGCGATGCTCAACAACGTGACCACGAATATCAATCAGAGCTAGAAGATGTGGAAGGAAGTTGTGAGAACAAAGGTAGAAGCGAATCAGCCAGACAAGTCCGCCAGACATTTCTCAGGCTAGCTGAAATCTTTCATCCAGATAAGGTAACAGACAGCGAAACTCAGGTTCATCATACAGAATTGATGAAAGAAATTAATCAAGCTTACCAAGAAGGGGATTTGGCTAGATTATTAGAAATTGAGCGCCAACATCAAGCAGGGGAAGGGATTGATTATCATAATGAAGATGATTTAACTCGCAAATCTAATCGTTTAGAACAGGAAAACGAATTCCTGAAAACTCAGTATGAAAATTTGAAGCGAGAACTTAGGCTAGTCAAAAGAACTCCAGAAGGAGCTATGATTTCTGACTATCGCAAAGCCGTAAAAGTAGGTATCGATCCCATTGCTCAAATGTTGGCACAGGTGGAAGGAGAGGTGCAGGTGATTTCCTCTATTCGGGATTTCGTCAAGGACTTTCGAGAAAAGAAGATTACCATTAAGGAATTTATTCAAGGTCCTGAAGCCATGCGTCAGATAGGTAGAGAAGCAGTGGAAGATTTATTAGAAGAAATGCTGGCTGATTTTGAGGAGTTTATCATGTTTTGAATTATTCCGGCGACAGTTTTATTTTCTTACAGTATACAAGTCATTTCAGTTATCAGTTACCCCATCGATAAATCGAGGAGCTTGAATAAGGAAAATACTTTTTCCCTTTCCACGGATAAATCCGGGGGCTTGTATCCTTTTCTTTTTTGGTCATAACTATTATGATTATGGGGAAGTCTCTATTAACTGAATCAAGATTAACTGAATCAAGTCATACTTGCAGTAATTAACTCCTCAGACATTTCAAAATTAGTCGTGACATTTTGCACATCATCTAAACCCTCCAAACTATCAATTAATTTCAGCAATAATCGCGCTTGGTCTAAATCGGTGACTTCCACATTATTACTAGGAATCCAACGCAGCTCCGCATCATTCACTTCAAAACCTTGAGCTTTGAGAGTTTGATTGAGGGTTTCTAAATCTGCAATGCTAGTAAATACTTCTGCTGTTTGTTCCTCAGTCATTTCGTAAGATTCAGCACTTCCTTCTAAGGAAGCTTCTAGTAATTGCTCTTCATCCATAACATTATCTACCAAACACACCCCTTTATGTTCAAACATCCAACCCACACAACCTGTTTCTCCTAAATTTCCACCATTCTTGCTAAAAGCAGCACGTAAGTCCGCAGCAGTCCGATTACGATTATCTGTGAGGGCTTCAATTAACACAGCCACACCCCCAGGACCATAACCCTCGTAGCGAATTTCCTCTAAACTCGCTCCATCTGTAAATGTACCTGCACCTTTAGCGATCGCTCGTTCAATATTATCATTAGGAATACCAGCAGCTTTGGCTTTATCAATTGCCGTACGAAGTTGAAAATTCCCCGCGGGATCAGGAATACCGTTTCTGGCAGCAACAATAATTGCCCGAGATAGTTGGGTGAATGTTTTACCCTTTTTGGCATCCACTACTGCTTTCTGGCGTTTAATATTTGCCCATTTACTATGTCCTGCCATAGCCCAAATTAATCAAACCTTTCAAAAATACAATATTAGTTCACCCCCCTAACCACTGCAAGTATCTCCAGAATTTTTATATATAGCCCTAGACGCAAGTAATAAGTAATAACTAACAAGTGAGTCATTGCAGTGGACGAGTTTCCCGGCATAAAGGAGGCAGTGCGTTGGGCGGGTTCCTCGACTTGTAGCAACTGCCGTCAACTGGCGCAACCTGGAGGGGTTTCCCGGCATAACCGAAGGAGTAATAAGTTTAATAATCATAGGTTTGATGCTCCAACAATGTCCGCACCCTATTGTGTAGTGCTATAAACATCAAAATAAAAAATAGCTGGTGAAAATAACAAATGTATTGTAGTACAAAAAAATCGAGTTCTGCTCAACAAAACTCGATTTACTAAGAAAGATTATTCACACAAAATGACTACTTTGTTGAATCTATTCTCCTCAGCATATTACTATTTCATGACTAGTAGTACTGCGCAAAAATCAACAGCTATAAATCAAAATTCATGTGCTTTCTAGCTTTGATATTTGATAAATAATCTGCCGTTTGCCACTCAGTTCTACTAGTTCATACTAATTAAGATTTAGGAAGTGCAGCGATTGCTTTACCTAAAGATTCCAATGCTTTGAGAGCCTTACCTTGATCTGGCTTAGATGAATTGAGTACTCCATTCACTTCCTTAGCATTCTTCTCAATTGCATCGTAGGTTTTAGCTGATTTAGCCTTAATACCATCCCCTAAGGTTTTCCAAGTGTTCTGAAAGGCTTTAAATTCTGTCTGAGCTGTTTTAAAATCTCCAGCTTTGATAGCTGTCTGGGTTTTAGTTATGGCACCAACTAAACCTGAAACTCCTTCTCCTGCAACTTTTTTAACAGCACTCTTTGCAAGATTAGCCGCAGGGCTAGCAGCATTTTCTACTTGCTTGGTAGCTTTTTCTGCTTGGCTACATCCAACTAAGGCAAAAAAGCTCACAGGAACGAGAATTAGCAACTTATGAAAATGTTTCATCAATAACACTCCTCAAATCAAAAAAATTTGTTCTTATGCTGTTGTTAAATGTATTTTTACAGCACAGAGAAAACATTACAGCATAAAAATAAATTCAGCAAGTCTTCTGGAATAAGGACTTGTAAATTATATTTTTATTCTATCAAAAATAATCTCAATTGATTGTAAAAAAATGTTGATTGATCAAGCTACTAACCTAGTTAATTAAAGATGACTATGATTGATTTTATATTCATAATATAGTTTATCAAAAATTTATAATTAAATCATTACATCAACAGTCATAATTTACTGAGAAAAAATGGCATTAATCTGGCAAGCTATTAGGCAATTTGTGTGTCGCATTGAAAGGGTTATTACTTATTACTTATTACTTGCGCGTAGCGCTAGATCAAGCTCCTTTGCTTGCGTAAACTATGAACAGTAGAAACAAAATATGCTGCTACTTGGTCAATTTCCTCGTCATTATTGAATCTACCTATACCAAACCTTACGGATGCGTACGCTAAATTCTCAGGTTGTCCTAAAGCCATCAGAACATGGGAGGGTGAAGTTTTGGTAGAAGAACAAGCTGAACCGGAAGAGATAGCTATTACAGGTTGTAACCCTAACAATAATGCTGCACCATCCACTCCATCTACACTAATATTCAAATTCCCCGATACTCGTAGATTTGGATGTCCGTTGAGATGAATCCCCTCTAACTGAGAAAGTTGCATCCATAATTTTTCTCGTAGTTGAGAAAGCCTGTGGTTTTCTGTATCTTGTTCTGCGATCGCAATCTCTACTGCCTTGCCAAACCCTACAATTTGTGGTGTAGCCAAAGTGCCCGAACGCATTCCTCGTTCATGACCACCTCCATGTTGTTGGGGTGCTAACTGCACTCTGGGGTTACGCCGACGCACATATAATGCACCAATTCCCTTGGGACCATATACTTTATGGGCAGTTAGGGAGATTAAATCAATTTGCATCTCTTGCACATCTAAGGGTATTTTCCCAATTCCTTGGGCCGCATCTGTATGAAAAAATACATTTCGTGCCCGGCAAATCGCACTAATCTCTGCTAATGGTTGCAATACACCAATTTCGTTGTTCACCGCCATGACCGATACTAATACCGTATCATCACGTATAGCCTTTTCCAGCTGATTCAAATCGATAATCCCATCCCCTTGTACTGGGAGAATGGTAATTTCAAATCCTAGGGATTGTAAATATTTACAAGGGTCAAGCACAGCATTATGTTCTGTAGCCAAAGTAATGATATGTTGCCCTTTTTGGAAATAAGCTTCTGCAACCCCTTTAATTGCTAGATTATTGGCTTCCGTCGCTCCACTGGTAAAGACAATTTCTTCGGGGGTAGCGTTAATGGCTGCTGCTATGATTTCTCTTGCCTGTTTGACTGCGGCTTCCCCTTCCCATCCATAAACGTGATTAATGCTGGAGGGATTGCCAAAATGTTCCATAAAATAGGGTAACATTGCTGTCATTACCCGTCTATCAACAGGTGTAGTAGCGTGACAGTCAAGGTAGATGGGACGGACAGACATAATTACTGACTAATTAATTTTGACCAGTTTATCTCCATAATATAGAATTTAGAGGCTTACATCCTGGGATTTCCCTTTCTGATTTAAAATACACTAATCCGATCAAAAAACCGTAGATTAGTTGCAGGGGTTTTAAGCAGTGGGCATCATAGTCGAAAACGTATCCAAGCAATTTGGTAGTTTCCAAGCTGTCAACCGGGTAAATTTAGAAATTAAAAGCGGCTCTTTAGTGGCATTATTGGGACCCTCTGGTTCGGGAAAATCCACACTGCTGCGACTAATTTCGGGATTGGAAACGCCAGATGCAGGTAAAATTTGGCTCACAGGCAAAGATGCAACTAATCAAAGCGTACAACAGAGGAATATAGGCTTTGTATTTCAGCACTATGCCTTATTCAAACACATGACAGTGAAGCAGAATATTGCTTTTGGCTTAGAAATTCGCAAAGCAGCAAAAAATAAAATTAAATCTCGGGTAGGGGAGTTACTCGATCTAGTCCAATTAAGTGGATTAGGCGATCGCTTTCCATCCCAATTATCCGGTGGACAAAGGCAGAGGGTAGCATTAGCCAGGGCGTTAGCTGTAGAGCCTGAAGTATTACTTTTAGATGAACCCTTTGGCGCATTGGATGCCAAAGTTCGCAAAGATTTACGTGCTTGGTTACGCCATCTCCATGATGAAGTTCACGTAACCACCGTGTTTGTCACCCATGATCAAGAAGAAGCGATGGAAGTATCCGATGAAATCGTGGTCATGAATAAAGGGAACGTGGAACAAATTGGCACTCCAGCAGAAATTTACGATCATCCCGCCACTGCATTTGTCATGAGTTTTATTGGTCCAGTGAATGTACTACCCAGTAACTCTCGTATATTTCAGGAGCATGGGTTTGATTCTGCTCACCCAGAAATGTTTCTCCGTCCCCAGGATGTGATTGTGGATACTATTCCCAATGGAAAAACAGTACCAGCTAGGGTAAATCGTTTAATTCATTTGGGTTGGGAAATTCAGGTGGAGTTAAGCTTAGATGATGGGCAAGTGGTAACAGCACATTTAAGTAGGGAACGGTTTGATAAGTTGAATTTAGAACCAGAACAACGGGTATATGTCAAGCCCAAGGATGCTAAATCTTTCCCATTATATTATTCTATTTGACCAGAAGAAGCAGGGGGAGTGTGGGGAGTGTGGGGAGTGATGGAGTGATGGAGTGATGGGAAGATGAGTATAAATTACTCTGCTTCCCTCTTCCCCTCCTTCCCTCTTCCCACACTCCCCTGCTCCCTGCTCCCCTCTATCCCTCCTTCTCCATTGCCCGACAAATGGCAAATACAGAGGTGTAACCATGAAGGAAGGTATTGCCACCAACAGGGCCAATTTCACCACCGCAGAAGAAGCCACCCAAGGGGATGTTATGGAAGTAGCGTTGAAATAAATCGGAGTCAAAATTAGGTTTACCATATAATCCTTCTCCCCTGCCCAAACAAGAGAACATCAAAGCACCAACAACTGAACCATTAGTTCCTTGCTGTATTTTGTGCTTTTGTAGGAGTAATTCTAAGTCACTAGCAGAAGCAGCAGCATCTCGGAGGTGGAATTGCAGCCTTTGTCCGGGACGGACTCGATCACCAATAGCGATCGCTCCTGCGCGGGGATCTACACCGATAATTTGGCGAATGAGAAAATCTCCCTGGTATAATTCTTGCTTAAATTCATCCATTGCCAAACCTACAAATAAGGAATTTTGGGCTAGGGTTCTTTCCTCTTCACTGAGATCAGCAATCAAGTCCTTTAAAGCTACCAATGGAACTTGCTCATCTAACTCCAGAATAATATTGCGATCGCCCTTGGTCACTTGGTACGGCTGACCAATAGGTCTACATCCCTGTGCCACAATAGTTTCTAGCACGATATTGCCACTCAAAGCGATGCCAACAGTTCCTTCACCATACAAGCGATCGTTATAAAATAGAGCAACTCTACCACCCATACCACCACTAGCTTGTCCACCCACAGTTACAGAACCAGGGTAGGCAAAATCTAATCCCTGTAATAAATCATTGATCCCAGATGATACATAGCTAGATAACAAAATAAATTGGGGTGCTGGTGATGGAGGTACACCAATTAAATTTACCCAAGCATTGGGAGGTCCATCTAAATCTGGCAAATTCTCCTCAACAACATGAAAAGGTTGAATATTTACCCCTGGTAAATGGGCTAAAGTCAAACTTAGGGAAGGTTCCGTCTCAAATTCTTGAGCCTTTCCATCTTCAGTGGTGCCAATAATACCCCCTCCACTACAACCAATTAATACTGGTACAGATAACTTTTCAGCCAATAAAGGTAGTAAGCGAGAATATTCACTCATAAAAGCAGAAGAAATAAAAACAAGCCCTAAATTTGCAGGCATTTCTAAGGAGGATGTCGCTTTTTCCACTACATCTGCAATAGCTGCTTCCAAGGAGGGACGGGTTGATAGGGCATTTGTCCAATGCATCTGCTCTTCCATGAGTTGTACGCTCTTTACTTTCGTTAAGACCAATATTTGCTGCTGATTTACTTGGGGAGAAAATTACTCATCCTTTCGGATTAAAGTCATGGTGGGATGCCAATGGTCTCCTTTTGTGACATACTCCTACACTAATGCAAGCATACAGTGTAGGCTTCTCAGTGACTCCCGATATCCCGTCGGATATTAACTGAGCTTTTTTTAGACTGTACGAGATGCCCTTCCGCACAGTTGAACAATACAAAATGTAAAATGTTCATCCTTTGTACTGTCAGAGTTTTACCTACCCACAGAAAGTAACACAAAGTGTTTATTACTGGGTAGAACCCCATACTCTGAGTTGTCAAGGTTCAGCAAGAGATGACCAGCATTTTCGGCTTTGCCATCTAGTATTATCGTAATGGAAATATTGGAGAAACGTCCAAAGCAAACAGGAACAACCAAAACAGATATTATTCGTGAATATATTAGGAGTTTAGATGTTCTTTCCTCGTTGACCAATAACAGTGATGAAGCTACGCTTAATTTCCCTACTTGGTCAATTCGTCACGGGAGAACAATTCACCTCCAAATCCTTTTTACGTATAGGTGAGAGGCTTCTTGCTGTTTTAGCTAAAATATCCGCTTACTATGATGTAGAATACAAAATCTTAAAAAATCAAAACGACTATAGTAGTAACACTATTATTTGCTGTATTGGTTGTATAGCATTGAGTAAAAATACTAACTATAATAGTAAATTAGCTAAAATAGTTAGTGACACTAGGAAAAATACCATTTCCCGCACTTTTTCTATACTAGTCATAACAACAACTTAACAACACTCAAAACTATGTCTGATATCCAAGAAAAAATCGAAAAAGAATTAGAAGAAGCCCGTCAAGTCTGTGACACATCAGGAAGCACCTCTGGTGAATGTGCTGCCGCTTGGGATGCAGTGGAAGAGCTACAAGCAGAAGCTTCCCACCAAAAACAGGAAAAACCCAAAACTTCCTTAGAAAAATATTGTGACGACAATCCCGAAGCTGACGAATGTCGAGTTTATGATGACTAGAGTCGCCAGAAGCTAGTTTTTATCAAAATACCCAATTTAGCAGAAGTAATATACCAACATATTGCTACAGGCAAGGACTTGACTACCTTGTATCCGCATACTTGAGAATAATAGTCAAATTTCCGGAGCTATATTACGTAGTGATTGTTAAGTCACCCAGAAGATTTTTTTATTTGCTTCGTTTTTTGGGAAATTTTACTTAGATCCCCGACTTTTTCCAAAAATCGGGGATCTAAATTTTGTAATTTTTCAGTTAAAGTAATCGTTGCCAGCTAATGTAAGTTAAAATTTCTGGACTTGATTTATCCAATTTTACAAAGATTATGAACAATGAAGTGTGGTTTCGTCCATTAATCTGGATGGATTATCGGTTAGCAGTTTTGTTTACAGTAGTTCTTCCTCTCTTTCTGCTGCTGTGGGCATTTGTGCAAAGAGCAGAAGCCATACAACGGCTGTTAATTATTTACTGGCGTGTGTCAAGTTTGTTGGTCATCACCCTTTATTTGATGATTGGTGGCTTTGGTGTCAGTTTTTTGTCTAGTGTGATGGCTCGAATCTTAATTCCCATTGGATTATGGTTCTGGATAGATATAAATGATGAAATTGAATACTATCCCAATGGTTTGTTAAAGTTAATTTTTACATCTTGGCGTTGGGCAGTTAGTGCTTATTGTCTTTTAGGTGCGATCGCATTTTTACCTTTTTTAGGTTGTGCTTTCTCTGAAGGTGGTATCCAATCACCCTCTTGTCGGGTGTGGTTAGAAGCTCCATTAATGTTTAAGGAATATTTTCATCCCAATATAGATAAGCCTGGGGTTTTGGGTACTATTGGCATTATTGGTTTAGTTGTTTATGTACTGTACTTAAGTTACTTTGTGCTATTCAAATTAGGTAAGAAGGGACGCTCCGCCATATGATGAGAACAGAGGGAGCTGGGGAAGACAAGGAGGAGAAGGGGGAAAGAATTTATGTTAAATCTAGAAGTTGGATAATTTATTTCGGGAATTTTCCTTAATGAATAATTCTATTGGTAAGCGATTAGAGGTATATACCAGCAAGCGTCCTCAGGAAGTATTGCTGGTAACTGTAGATGTAGCTGGTGAGTCAGACCAAATTACCATATTTAAAGGCTTTTCCAGTTCCTTAATGCGCCCCACTGCATTCGACCCTGATATTCCTATAATCCCTAATGATGCAAAAATTATTTGTATCGATCGCGTCGCCAGCCCTTACAATCCACAAGCACCCCGCTATATTCAACAATCCCTTACCTGGGAAGATATGCAAGCTTTACTAACTGATGTAGGAGTCTAACTCAACAAGGATAATAACGCGATGTGCAACAAATGTTATTTGTTCCACCCTGGCAAAAAATGGCGATCGCAATATCTCAATTAAGCATAGGTTGGGACTTTTATCTTTGGAGAGTTGCAGTTGCACATCGCGTGATAATAGGGACAAGCGATAAAATCCAAAATCAACAAAAATCCATCCAAAATCCAAAATTCCATGCCTCGTTCTGGATATACCCTGCCTGTATTTGCTACTGCTGCTAGTATGGCGGCTCTCCATTGGTTACGCTATTCTCAACCAATCACCGTAGCCCCAGTGGATTTAATTACACCTGCAAAGTTAGTAGAAATACATATTGAACAAGTGGCTGGACTTGGTGAAAATATGGCTTTAGCTATTACCCGCAGCGATCCAGGGGACAATCTTGACTTGACTAGAGATACTCCAATCTGGGCATTGGTTGAGTGGCGAGGGAGAGTAGAGGGAGTGGGAGAGTGGGAGAGCAAGGGAGCAGAGTCAGCAGAGGAAGACAATATCATCATATTGGGGGGAGAAGGTGTTGGGCAGCAGGTAGAACGGGAAAATCAAGCTGCTATTTATAGCTATGCTCAAAGGCTGTTGCGGTCAAATTTACAGCCGATGTTAGCACCGTCAGAAAAAATTACGGTGACAATTATTCTCCCCAGTGGGCGTTCCTTGGCTACTCGTACCTCTAATTCGGCTTTTGGGGTGGTTGATGGTCTGTCTTTGTTGGGAACTACGGGGATTTCCCAACCTTTGAGCGCACCGGGACAATTAGATAGCTTGCGAGAACAACTACAGGCAAAAGCCACAAATTTTGATTGTTTGGTCTTCTGTTTAGGAGAAAATGGTCTAGACCTAGCTCGAACAATGGGGATTGATCCTGAGCAACTAATCAAAACAGCTAATTGGATTGGTCCAATGTTGATAGAAGCTGCTGTCAGGGGTGTCAAAGAAATTTTATTATTTGGCTATCACGGTAAACTGATGAAGTTGGCAGGGGGGATTTTTCATACCCACCATCATCTTGCAGATGGAAGAAGGGAAGTTTTGACAGCTCAATGTGCGATCGCAGGTTTGAATACACCCCATATACAAGCTATATTTGCCTGTCAGACAGCAGAAGCAGCTTTACAATACTTGAGGAAATTAGATGAAAATACCGGCAGAAATTGGGTGAAACGTGTTTATAGCGCCATTGTTCAACAAATAGATTTACGAGTAGAGGAATATATGAAGAGCCACATTGACCCTGGGGTAAGGATTCCCGTCTGTGGGTCAATTATTTTTGGGCGAGATCGTCAAATTATTGTAAAAAGCCAAACTGCCTGTTCCCTAATCGCAAAATTATGCTAACTTAATATGAATAATCATAAAAAATCCCAATCAATACGATTACTTATAGCCTCCAAGTAACAAGTAGGTTTTTATTTTTAATACCATCTGTGAATACGTTGATTGAGCAAACATAGTTGTAATTATGTTTGTATAACTGACCTATAGCCACAATTTTGACTCAATCGTTACACAGTTAATTGGTATTAACTAACCCTAGCGAAGTTTGACCACACGTAAAATCAATCTCCCCACCATGAACACAGCGGTGACTCTACCAACAACCCAACAAACACCCCAAGCAGAGCAAAATTTAGGGCAAATTAACCGCCCTATGATTGCCATTCTTGATTTTGGCTCTCAGTATTCCGAACTGATTGCCCGACGGATTCGAGAGACTCAAGTTTATTCTGAAGTCCTTTCCTATCGCACCACAGCAGCACAACTGCGTCAACTAAACCCCAAAGGAATTATTCTTTCTGGTGGCCCCAATTCAGTATATGATAATCGCGCTCCCCATTGCGATCCAGAAATTTGGCATTTGGGAATCCCCATTTTAGGTGTTTGCTACGGTATGCAGTTGATGGTAAATCAACTCGGAGGGGAAGTAGCTAGATCAGACCGGGGAGAATATGGTAAAGCGGCATTATTTATAGATGATCCCACCGACTTATTTACCAATGTAGACGATGGTTCAACTATGTGGATGAGTCACGGCGACTCAGTAAAACAAATGCCACCAGGATTTGAATTACTGGCACATACAGATAATACCCCCTGTGCAGCTATCGCCAATCATCAAAAAAAATTATATGGCGTGCAGTTCCACCCAGAGGTAGTTCATTCTATTGGTGGTCTGCCATTAATTCGCAATTTTGTTTATCATATCTGCAAATGCGAACCAACTTGGACAACTTCTGCGTTTGTGGAAGAATCAATTCGGGAAATTCGCGCCAAGGTGGGCAATAAGCGTGTCTTATTAGCACTCTCCGGGGGAGTCGATTCTTCCACCCTAGCCTTCCTGCTACATAAAGCAATTGGCGACCAATTAACCTGTGTATTTATTGACCAAGGCTTTATGCGGAAATATGAACCAGAAAGATTGGTGAAACTATTCCAAGAGCAGTTTCATATTTCTGTAGAGTATGTCAATGCTCGGGATAGCTTCCTCAAAGCTTTAGCTGGAGTCACTGATCCAGAAGAGAAGCGACGGATTATTGGTCATGAATTTATTCATACCTTTGAGGAAGCTTCCAAAAAATTCGGACCCTTTGATTATTTAGCTCAAGGAACATTGTATCCAGATGTGATTGAATCGGCGGACACCAATGTCGATCCTCAAACTGGCGAACGGGTAGCGGTGAAAATCAAGAGTCACCACAATGTAGGTGGTTTACCTAAAGACTTACGATTCAAACTCGTGGAACCCCTACGTAAATTATTCAAGGATGAGGTGCGTAAAGTCGGACGTTCTATTGGTTTACCAGAAGAAATTGTTAATCGTCATCCTTTCCCTGGTCCTGGTTTAGCTATTCGTGTCATTGGTGAAGTTACTGCCGAGCGGTTGAATATTTTGCGCGATGCTGATTTAATTGTACGTCAAGAAATTAACCAACGCGGGCTATACCATGATTATTGGCAAGCATTCGCCGTTTTATTACCAATTCGCAGTGTGGGAGTCATGGGGGATCAGCGCACCTATGCTTATCCTGTGGTTCTACGCATTGTTACCAGTGAAGATGGCATGACTGCTGATTGGGCGAGGGTTCCTTATGATGTTCTAGAGGTAATGTCTAACCGCATTGTGAATGAGGTAAAAGGAGTTAATCGAGTGGCATTTGATATTACTTCCAAGCCACCTGGAACTATTGAGTGGGAGTAATTGCTGTTAATAGTTCAGGACTTATACCATTTTGAAAAAAGAATGGGACACATAGGTAGGGGCACGGCATCCACAATCTTTTGGTATGTAAAATGATCTTACTGTTGCCATGCACCTACGAAAAGTGTATGTGTCGCAAACATTATTTGAATTGGTATTACCTGTTTATTTCACAACTGTCTGTTACAAAAGCAGACAGTTTTTATGTATTTATGTAAATTTTCCTCAGAATACTCTAGTATTGCAAGCAAGTTGTAGGTAAGGTACACCTTGGCTCTTATAGCCCTAAGTAGGGCTTGCTGTTCGCGGAGCGTGCCGTTAGGCATAAAAGTCTTTTGGTGGGGATAGGGAGTAGGGAGTAGTTCCAACCTCTTTATTTCTATTCTTTTTGCCATCAAAAATAACAGATGCAAGGATTTTAAACCTAAAATCCTAATTTCTTTGCACGCCCTTCCCCAATCAAATAGCCTCAAAGCATTGATAAATCAATATTTTTCAGTGATTCAGCAGGCCCTACGTAATTAGGTTAGCCCTGAGCGGAGTCAAATTGTTAGGGCATTGTTGAAGCACCAAACCTTGTATCTTAGCCTTTTCGTTGATTTCAGATTATATGGATGAAGAAGCGAACTGACAAGTCAGCGCTTGCGCTATCGCGACTAAGTGTAAAAAATGTAGCAACCACTATAGGAAAAAATTAAGTATGAGAAAATAAGGACATTTTTGATATAAATGTTTACAATATAAATTGTAATATTTATTTACATTGGATATTATAGTCATGGAAAATCAGCAATCTAAACTTGGTTTTACGAAGTTCGCTGAAACCTGGAATGGTCGTTTAGCCATGTTGGGTTTTGTAATTGCCATAGCAACTGAGGTGCTTACAGGTGAGAGTGTTTTGGCTCAATTGGGCTTGATGTAGTTATTCACTCAATTCTCTAGGAATTGATATAAAAATTTTGATTGAGTTCATGGGTTTTCATATAATTCTCACTCAACTTTTTAGTATTAGCAATCTTTAAGTCTGACTAATTACTAGACAAAAATTATTGGATTACTAACATTTATGTTGCAACCACCTGGTTTTGGTCAAAATTCCATTACCACGAGTTTGGGAGAGATGGTCTATTACACAGCTGAAAGCTCCCCTTGGCTGATAAAAGGTGATGAAAATGATTCAGCAAAGACCCTAGTTTTCCTACACGGCTTTGGAGGAGGTTCTTCTGCTTATGAATGGTCTCAAATCTATCCAGCTTTTGCCAGTGAGTATCGTATTTTGGCTCCAGATTTGATTGGTTGGGGTCGTTCCTCCCATCCTGTTCGTAATTATCAGATTGATGACTACTTGTCTACTATTACAGAGTTTCTAGAGAAAACCTGTAACGAACCGACAACTGTTATTGCCTCATCTTTAACAGCTGCCTTGGTAATTCGAGTAGCAATTGCTCATCCCGAGTTATTCTCATCCTTAATCCTGATCACACCTGCTGGGCTTTCGGATTTTGGTAAAAACTATACCCGGAGCTTTTTTGCCCAACTGGTTAGTACCCCTATTTTAGATAACCTAATTTATGGGGTTGGTGTAGCTAACGAATTAGCCATTCGTGGCTTTTTGGAACAACGTCAATTTGCCCGTCCAGAGCGAATATATCCAGAGATAGTGGAAGCTTATCTGAAAGGGGCTCAACGAGCAAATGCAGAATATAGCGCCCTCTCTTTTGTTAGAGGAGATTTATGTTTTGATCTATCAGATTACATTACCCAACTAACAATACCCACAGCTATGCTTTGGGGTCGCCAATCTAAATTTACCGGGCCTGAAATTGGGCATCGTTTAGCACAAATGAACCCTGAAGTAATCAAGGCTTTCCAAGTTATAGAGGATGTTGGTCTTACTCCTCAACTAGAACTCCCTGCTGTCACCATTGGCTTAATTCGTAAGTTTTTGAAGTTGTTGGGATGAATTTGATGGCCAAAACTATGTTTTGAATTTAGCCGTTAAGACTATCAAATTTAATAAGTTAATTGATTATAAAATTTGAAAATTCACCGGATTTATTATGGCAACAAATGAGCGCAATCGACGTATTCTGGAACATTTGCAAAAAACAAGTAACATTAAAATCAAGCGCCCTTCTCCAAGTTTAAAATCTCCTGAAGTAAAACCATTACCAGCACCTCCTCCACCTCCTCCTACTCCAATCTCTGTACCCACAAAACCGGAGAGCCGGAAAAACCAGGTTATGCAACATTTAACTCGCAGTGGAGCTAATTTCGATCTGTCCTCTGCCAGTCTAGAAAAGCGCAAGCAAAAAATTAAGGAGCATATTGAAAAAAGTAGCAGCTAAAGTATAGGGTATACAAATTTGCTTAAAGCATTAATAATTAGGCTGGGCTAAATTAATCAACCCAGCCACATTGTTTTATTGGCATAGACTTTGTCTAATAATTTTTCTATCAGAATTGATAAAGTAGCAAGATTGTCCCTATCAACACGGACAGTAATGCTAGCTTCGATCTACTAACAGATACATTCATTTTCATCTTACCTTTTCGCATTGCTCCATAAATGTGCAACGCCCCCATCATGAAAAATAGCGTCGCCCAACCATCATGAAAGACAGTTTTAGATTGTTGAATAGAGCCAGAGTGGAGTTGCTGAGTAGCCATTTTGATAATTTTTTCCAGAATTAAATTAATTTACTGTGATGCTTGATATTAGTCTCACTTTACTTAAAAAATGTTTGGCATCTTTATGTTTTTGGAAACCAAAATATATCTAGGAAACTAAAGTTATGAGGTTACTAAACGCTTCCGTAACTTGTGATAAAGCTTGATTCTTCAACATGAATTCACTATAATCAGCCAAGTTGTCTAACCCTATTACGTTCAATAGTATTTCAGCTGTTAACCAAACAGAAGTTTTAAGAAATAGCTTTTGCCACTGTACTTTCATAATTATTTCCTATTAGGTGCAGATATAAACAAAAAAATATCAACATCTATATATTCGAGTTTATATAGGCGATGAACATTAATAGAATACTGCTGTTATTAGCTTCGTAAATTATAAAATATTATTACTTTTTCTGACAATGCATTGACTAATCGCTTTAAGTGGTAATTTCCCTAATTGACTATAAAATCTATCATTAACAGCAACATAATAACACCGAAAAATTCGATAGCTAAAAATACTAATACTAACGAGCTTGATATCTATACACCTCCAATTAATAAAGATTTATTAGAAAGTATAGATAAGTTTCAATTGGCTATTTCTTAGTTTCAGGCAGGAGATGATTTATATTACTTAACTCCATCCTCAAAAACACCAATTAATCATAATTTTAGCATTTCTCAAAAATTTAAAGAAAAGTTATTAGTTAACAAGACTCTATAATCTAATAAAGAAGAAATTTTAAAGGTTAAAAAAACAGACTATTTGGATGAATATAAATGGGCATTCAAATATAGAAATAAAACTATTGAGGCAAAAATAAATGACTTAGAATGGTTAAATTAATTTAAACAAAGGAAAGTAACAATCTATCCAGGTGATGATGTAAAAGCTAGACTAAAAGTTATAGCAAAGTATGATTCGATGGGAAAGGAAATTTGTATTCATTATAGTATTGAAAAAGTTATTGAAATTATGCCTATCACGTTGTCAATTGTATTAGTTTTGTTGATTCTCCATTTTTTCAAGTCTTGCCTTAGCCCAAGCCATAGCAGGTTTATTTTTTTCTATTTGCTCTTCAGTATTTTTTCCTAAGTGAGTTAAGTATGTTGAAAATTTATGTTGATTAATGTTTTTTACACGTTGTAATAGAGATTGTGTTGTAGCTTGTAATTGTGATGTTGACTTGGATTCTCTCATATCTATTGCTCTCTTTACCGCTTTTGGTATCAAGACAAAAAACTCCTTATATTTTATATGAATCTATCCCACTAATAAGATTTTATGAATCCAGATGTGGATGGTAGCCAGGTCAATTAAGGAGTTAAAATAAATACTTTGACGTTTCCATCTGACTACAAGACGACGATATTTACGTTGATACCAAGCGAAACAGCGTTCTTGCTGGAATCTGCGGATTCTAATGGGCAAAGTGTTATGGCATCTTTGGCAAAAGCAGTATTAATTTCCGTAAAATCCATCCCATCATAAGCAATGGTTTCTTCCATACTGTCCATTACTTCTGGTTCTAATATTCTTTCCATTGGCAAGCTCATTTACGCATTTGCATATTTTCCGATCTTTCTAGCAAAGTTAAATATGCATTCGACTTGTAAATTTAAAACACTCCCCAAGCTCGTTGTAGGAACCAAAACAACCCAGTTGCTGCTATACACGCAGATACTAAACGACGAAAAGTTAGTTCCCAAGGGTATTTACGTAAAGTTTGCAATAAGACAAAGGTAATAGAAACAATGATAATTTGTCCTAGTTCTACCCCAATATTAAAACTTACCAGTGATAAATCCAAAGAAGATGGAGTCAGACTAATTTTCTGGAAAACACCAGCAAAACCAAGTCCGTGAATTAGTCCAAAGGTGAGGGTCAGTAACCAACGCCAACGTAAACCCTTGCGCCAAAAATTTTCCACTGCAACGTAAACAATTGTTAAGGCGATCGCACTCTCAACAAAGCTGACTGGCAAACTAACAATATTGAGTACTGCTAAGGATAGGGTAACGGAGTGGGAAATTGTAAAGGCTGTGATTACCTTTAATAAGTAACCTAGTCCTCCCCCCATCATTAATAAGCTGATTAAAAATAAAATGTGGTCGTAACCTGTGAGAATGTGTTCTATTCCCAATAATACAAAGCTGCTTATTTGTTGATGTATGGGAGTATTAATTAAATTAAATTCTCGTTGTTCTGGTGTAAAGACTAAATTTTGAGTTTTTTCCCCTTGAATCACCGTAGCTAAACAACGAGCTGTAGATATATTTGGTGCAAATAAATCGTAATTAATTTTAAGTCCTATAACTGGCTGGAACCAAGTATAAGTTAATTCCAAGCTGGTATGAGTATTAGTTTTAGTTTGGATATTTGGCGGTAAGTTTTTGGATGATGCAACAGTTAGCACTCCTTTTTGCCCAATATTATCTGTGAGACTAACTTTGTCACCTAAAAACTGTTCGAGTTCTGTTTTATGGATTGCAGTTTCTGCATGGGAAAGTTGTCCATCCCGATTGTCATCGCCAAAAGCTACTAAGCTAGTGGGTAGAGTCAGTGTAATTACAGTTTGTTTCTGATCTATAATAATTTCTGCAACTGATAAATCTGCCCAATGTGCAAGGGTTGGAGTACTAAAGCCAATTGATAGTAGTAGTGATAAGCAGAAGAAAATGATACTCAGCCGATGTTTACGCCACTTAGTTTTCATAATTTAATCCAAAATAGACAACGGATAACAGATGATCTGTCTTTCAAAATTTCAAATTCTCTAATCCCATTCCCAAAGCCAGTCGTGCTTGTTGATTAAATGTGGGATCGATTTGTTGAGATAATTTTTTATAAGTTAAAGCTTGCTGCTTATTTCCTAAGGCTTTAGCGATCGCAGCTGCGCGGTAAAATATAGCAGCATCTTGTGTACCTAGTTGTAAGGCCGATTGGATAGCTTGTTGGGCTTCTCTAATGCGTCCAGAGTTATATAATGCCCAAGCAAGGGTGTCTAAAGTTTGAGCATCCCGACGAATCCTGATTTCTGCTTGCATTAAGGATAAAGCTTCAGCAGTATCTTTCGGATTGTTTTTTTCTAATAACAACCAGGCTAACTCTCGCCGATGTCCAAAGGAGCCTTCACCATGTCCCGTGGCATTTTCTTGTCTGAGTAAATCTTCGGCTTTGATTAATAATTTTACTGCTTGTTGTTGTTCCCCTTGTAGTTGTTTGAGTTTGGCTTTACCCCGATAAACAGTATGATCGTAAGTTGTAGATGATTTCTGGGAGTTGGGTAAGACTTGGGCATAAAGCTTCTCTGCTGCTTGATAATTTCCTTGTCTGGTTTGCAGTTGGGCCAGATGGAGTAGAGCTAAGGGATATCTAGGTATAATTACCAGGGCTTCTTTGTATAAATTTTTGGCTAGTTCTAGTTGCCCATGCTTATAGTAAAATTGACCGAGTAATACCCGTGTATATGCAGAACTGCCAGTTTCTCCAGCCTCTTCCGCAGCTAGGGCAAATTTAAAAGTATCAATTGCTGCTTGCTCTTGTCCTTGTGCTGACAACACCAAGGCTTGTAAAGTTAAATTACTTTGGGTGGGAAGTTTGCTGACAAGGTTATCAGCATAAGCTTTTGCCTCTTGTAGTTTACCT
>NZ_FYBH01000296.1 GCF_900185595.1 Calothrix rhizosoleniae SC01 | reverse complement strand
GTTTCTTATCTTAGTTGTCACAAAGCACAAAGTTTTAACAACCACTGTCTACTTTCCATAAAACACAACTTCAGATTGCGATAGAATACATCCCGCAGGCTCAAAAAATGTGTTGGCATGGCATCTGTAATCACGGTCAATTTACCACAACAGTCTTATAAAATTGCGATCGCACCAGGAAGTTTAGAGAGACTGGGCGAATACATGGCTGAGTTAAAACTGGGGAAAAAAGTACTCCTGGTTTCCAATCCCACCATTTTTCAACATTACGGGGAAAAAGCGATCGCTACTTTGCAAGCTGCTGGTTTTGAGGTTGCCCATCATATTATCCCCCCTGGAGAACCATACAAAAACCTTGATTCTATCCAAAAAATCTACGATGCAGCTTTAACGAATCGCCTGGAACGTTCTTCTACGATGGTAGCTTTGGGTGGTGGTGTAATTGGTGATATGACTGGTTTCGCCTCTGCTACCTGGCTGCGAGGTATCAACTTTGTCCAAGTACCCACGTCTTTGTTAGCAATGGTAGACGCGGCTATTGGTGGTAAAACAGGGGTAAATCACCCCCAAGGGAAAAATTTAATTGGTGCTTTCCATCAGCCCAGTTTGGTATTAATCGATCCAGATGTACTACAAACCCTACCTGTACGGGAACTGCGTGCGGGCATGGCAGAGGTTATTAAATATGGTGTCATTTGGGACGCAGAATTATTTGCCCAGATGGAAAAGAGTAAAAACTTCAGTCAATTACGCTACATCAAAGCAGAGTTAATGGATTTTATCTTAACCTGTTCCTGTCAAGCTAAAGCTGATGTGGTGAGCAAGGATGAAAAAGAGGCTGGATTGAGGGCAATTCTTAACTATGGGCATACGATTGGTCATGCTGTAGAAAGTTTAACTGGTTATACTCAGTTTATTCACGGTGAAGCCGTTGCCATTGGCATGGTAGCAGCCGGACAAATTGCCATGCACCTAGGAATGTGGGGACAGAAAGATGCTCAAAGACAAGATGAATTAATTAAAAAAGCAGGTTTACCGACAAAGTTACCTGCTGATTTAGATGTTAATGCGATCATTGATGCCTTACAAAATGATAAAAAAGTTAAGGATGGAAAAGTTCGTTTTATTTTACCTACACAGATAGGTGCAGTTGAAATTACTGATAGAGTTCCTACAGATACTGTGCGTCAGGTATTGACAACAATGGGAACTTCATAGCCTTACCTAAAAAATAATTTTGCAAGCGATCGCTAATTTCCCTATGAATAAACCTAAATTATTCTTGATTCTGTTTTTTGTTGGTTTTCTGGCTGTTGCTTCCAGTGCTTTCCTTGTTACCGCAGGTCGAACTATTGGACAATCCATATTTGGGAGAAGCTTTGCAGAAACTCAACTCAAAGATTATGTTGCTACTGTACTCAAACAAGAGGTGAATGGCTTGAGGTGTCAGGCTGTTGATACGAACAAAAATGGTTATGTCTCTTGTGACTATACAACCACTTCTCAACCCAATAACCCCCGTTCAGTGGAATGTGCTGCTTGGGGTTTAGATGGTTTCTTTAATCGCGGTTGCAAAACTCGTACCCCTAATTTTAATAATTAGGGCTTGCTGTTCGCGGAGCGTGCCGTTAGGCATA
>NZ_FYBH01000125.1 GCF_900185595.1 Calothrix rhizosoleniae SC01 | reverse complement strand
CGCCTATTAATAATTATTTCTGAGGAATCTCTCAATTGAGGATCTCTATAGGGAACTGCTGCGCGAGTCAGCAAGTGTTCTTGTTCTTTCTGTGAAAGTGGCAGAAATGAATTTGAGGAATTACATTGGTTATTATTTTGACTTGACTCTAATGCAGCAAGGGTTCCAGGAGTACGTTTACCCACAGGAGAGGTAGAGGCTATGATCAAACCAGCAGTAATCATAGCCCTGCGGACGGGCGCAGCACAAGAGTAAGTAGCGAGTAAGCCATCATAGTTTAAACACAGAGCTAACTGTCTGATAAATTCAATAGTCCACAATTGAGGACAGTGAGGATGAGAAAAGGGGTCTAGAAAAATTGCATCAGCAAAAAAACCTGAATTCTGCACAGATTTAATTACACTACGAGCATCACCAATTAATAATTTTGCTGTGAGGCAATTTGTTTTTACTTGTTGTGTCAAAGCCAATTGTCTCAAAATCTCTGTGTACTCAGTTTTCCAAGTATCAAAAACATGATTTTTAATTGCACTTTCAGCTACAAATGCATTTATATCTAAAGCAATTAATTCCACATAACAATGAGGATTTACCGACCAAATTGTTTCTAAAGCAGCGGCGGTATTGTATCCTAGTCCATAACAAATATCTAGTAGTCTCACCACCTTTTTTTTCGCTTTGTTAGGTAATTGTGTAGGAATAGCAAACTTCCAAAAACTCTCTTGACGTGCTCCATAATGACTATGAAAAAGCTCGTTAAATTCCTGAGAAAGAAAGTAAAAGAACCATCTGCTGTTACTTGAGGAAGAAAATTATCCTGATTACCCATGGCTTAATCCTATAATTTTTACCAATAATTCCTTGATGGTAAGTAAGTCGGCACAATAAAAACAAACTATGTGAGGAAAGCTTACCTGCCCCCTGCCTTATCCAAACGATAATTTTTTACGCCTACCTACTTATAAGCCCCCAAATTTATCCGTGGAATAAATCCAAAATTGTTATGACTGATACTCATTTAGTGGTTAGTTGTGAATGGTTACAAGAACATTTAGAAGATCCGCAAATTGCGATCGCAGATTGTCGCTTTTCCCTGGCTGAACCAGATTTAGGACAACATCAGTACCAAACCAGTCACATTCCAGGAGCCTATTATTTAGATTTAAATCGGGATCTTTCCAGTGATGTCAGGGAACATGGAGGTAGACATCCATTACCTAACCCCCAATTGTTCGCTCAGAAGTTATCAGCTATGGGGGTAGATTGGCAACAAACTTTAGTTGTAGCTTACGATGATTCCCATCAGGCATTTGCATCTCGTCTTTGGTGGCTTTTGCGCTATTTTGGGCACGAGGGAGTTGCAGTGCTAGATGGTGGCTTGGCTGCATGGTTACAAGCTGGATATGAGGTAACGGATGTCATTCCTCATCCTGGAAATGGTAATTTTATTCCCCAAATTAATCAGCACATGATTGTAGATCGGGAAATGGTGAAAAATCGGAAAGACTCACCAGGAGCTGTTTTAGTGGATTCACGAGATAGCGATCGCTATGCAGGGATTCGGGAACCAATTGATAAAGTTGCTGGGCATATTCCCGGTGCAGTTAACTATCCTTGGAAACAAGTCACAGACTCCCAAGGCTATCTCATCAATCCCCAAGATCAACATCAGCGTTGGTCTGACATCGCCAAAGCAGAGGAAATTATGGTGTATTGCGGTTCTGGAGTCACTGCTTGTGTGAATTTACTATCTTTAGAATTGGCTGGGATTCAAGGAGCGAAATTATACCCAGGGAGTTGGAGTGATTGGATTAGTTACTGATTTACTCTCTGCGCCTCTGGGTCTGGGCGTGATATCATGTCCAGCTAAAGACTTATCATTAAGACCGCAGGGTGCAGAGTGCAGGGGGAGAAAGAGGTTTAAGATTTTTGCACCATATTCTAAATTATGGGTGGTTTGCCGGGCATCATATGAGACAAATACCGTTCTAATCCACCCACAATGGCACAAACTGAAAATCCTTACTGTTAAACAACCCCTTGCATCAAAATGAGCATATTGCTGTGCCACAGTATAACCATCAGCCACACTCATTAAACCCGCCACGGGTGAAGGTAAAACCTCTACAGAGCCTCCTTCCACCACAGCAATACCTCCTTGTACCCGAATCACTGCATTGATTGCCGCACAAAGTTCCCTATCAGTTGTCCCCACTGCCACAATATTATGGGCAACAGAAGATGCGATCGCTCTCACTGCCCTACATGGTGTTTTCATTGAATGCAGTGGGCTTTCTTTGAGCTAAATTCTGTAACATTCGGCTAAAGGATTGTCTTGAAGCTTCTTGGACAAAAATTAAGGGAACAAGAGCAATGAGACGAAAACCGACAGAAATAATAAATAAACTCACTAAACCACCATAAGCAGGATTTTCTGCTAACAAACCACCAATAGTAGCACCCAAAGCACCAGTCCCTCCAGCAACTGCTGCTGCAATCGCAAAATAAACCGATTGATTAGGTATAGGTGCGATCGCTATTTGCATATTGTTGGTACATAATTCAATGGCAGTGATTGTACCCCCTATGAGGATATGCAATAGTGGTAGCCACAACCAAATATCCAGAGATTGATTGCTAATTCCCACCCATAGTATGGGAGTAATAGCCACCAAAATTCCAGTTAAAAATAAAATCATTCGGTTGCCAATCTTATCTGCTAACCGACCCCACCAAATCAACATCAACATTCCCGTTCCTGCTTGAATGCTACCGTATAGAGTCAACAAACTAACATCCAAATCCAAGGTATCCAACATATAAAGGTTGAAAAAGGGAGTACTCAGGTTAAAGGCGAATGTCCATAAACCAAAGTAAAGCAGATACATTAAAAAGTTAGTGTCTTTACATATACTTGCCTGTAACTGGGGTCGTTGCGCTTCATAGCTATGGACTACTGGATTATTCGTAGGTGTAACATTTTGTTGCTGGGGATTGACATCCACCTTTAAGAACTGGCAAGCCAAACTGGCTAAACCGGCCAAAATACCCAGAATTAGTACAACCCCATACCCCTGGATAGTTCCTCCTGGAAATAGGGAAACTAATACACCAGCTATGGGTACAAACAATAAATTGGTCAGACTAGATACACTATTACGAATTCCAAAGTATCTACCCCGTAAGCGTCTGGGAACTATTATTGCCATCCAACTTAGCCATGATGCACTTCCCAATGCTGTCACAAAATGACTGGCTAAAATTATGACTAAAGTTAACAATACTAATTGCCGATTGCTCCAGTTAATCCAATCTGTAGTCAAAATAGCGATCGCTAATATCAACCACAATAACCTGGCAGCACCGTGAGTCCACAAGCAATAACTATGACGGCTAGTCATGCGCTCGGAAAAATAAGCACCTAAAGGCTGAAGTAAATTGACTATCATGGGAATGGAAGCCAGCATTCCTATCTCCACAGGACTAGCATCCAACTCCACCAGAAAATTACTCAGCAATATTCCACTGGTTGTGACTGTGAACATCGCTGCAAAAATTCCGTCTGCTGTGGAAGCTTTCAAACTTGTACGAATTTCACTTTTGGAAACCCTTTGTTTCTGGGGTTCAATTAAGATTCCAGGGGAATCAACTACAAAATCTGAAGCAGCATCTTGACTCAGTTGTTCTGATCTGGGAAAAATAGCAGTTTTTAAATCAACAGAATGCATTACCCACCCTTAAGGATGAAAAATCCTATTATTTTTATTTATGATTAGACTTTGCTTTTATTAGCTAAACCAATTGTTATGTTTGTACAGCTTATATAAGCTGACTTATCTAAATACAAGTACATATTACTTAATATTGTTGATTGTAATCTTAGTATATTTTTTACAAAAATTAACTATCTATTTATCGCCATGAGAAATCAATCATTTTCTTAATAAAACGATAAAAAAGTTTACTTTATCTGGTTAAAATATGCTTATTTGCCCCATTCCTTGCATATACAAGTAATCAGGGCAACAAATTGGACTCTGAACATGATATTTGTATAACAGCAGTTCAATCTCTATCTCGGCGTTCGCCAGCATTATGGGTTGTGCAGACCTATTGATCGCGGAAATAACAGCAGACTATGGCGTTCTGGAGGAAAAGTCTTCCTCTTTCTGAACAATTGGGTATTGTGTATCAATATCTATTGCATGTTAGAAGACGCAAACAGCAATTATTTGCCAAATTTTAGAGATTGAACATCGCATTATTAGCTGTGTTGAGCATCAAAATCTTTAAGGGGAAAGATGTTTAGAAAATTGATTGGTATTTTTGTGGCTACTGTGTTGCTGACATTTCAGTTGTTTGTTGGTAATGCTACAGCTACGGAACTGGATGAAGCAACCCGCACGGTACCATTAAATGACCAGGGGGATCAAATTGTACTAACTGTTAAAGAAGTTAAACAAGGCAAACGCTTATTTTCCGCTATTTGTGCTGATTGTCATCTGGGTGGTGTTACCAAAACCAATCAGAATGTGGGATTAGATCCAGAAACTTTAGCGGGAGCAACACCAACCCGGAATAATATAGAAGGGCTAATAGACTACCTGAATAATCCCACCACTTACGATGGTGAGATTGAAATTGCAGAATTGCATCCTAGCACCAAGAGTGCAGACATTTTCACAGAAATGAGGAATGTCACCGATCAGCAATTAAAAGAATTAGCTGCTTATATTCTCACCCAACCCAAGGTGGCTGGCCAACAATGGGGTGGCGGTAAAATTTACTTCTAAGCCTTTATCATCAGTGTTAGTATCGGAAAGTAAGGGGTATAGGGGAAGAATTTCAACTTGCTTTTGATTCCTTACTTTCGGATATTATCTGCATGCCAATTTTAGATTGACACCATGTCTAAAGTCAGGGGTTTGTATCCTTTTATTCTTCGGTTATAATTATATTTCATTAATCTAGCCTTCCTGGAAGAATAAGTCGATTGAGCGATCGCATATGGAATGTAGATTAATCTCATATTCAATCATCAAATAATCAATTCAACCAGTTTTTACTATTTGGATTGACCGCCAAAAGAAAAAATTATTTGTATCTATGACAGTCTGTCATATTTAGGTTATTGTTATTTATAATGGGTAATGAAGATAAAATCATTTATGAGGAACATGCCATGAAATCAATAGCGGCAAGTCTGCGTCGTATGGGTTTAGCTGTCTTAACAGTTTTATTAGTTATTAGTAGCTTTGCTGTGTTCGCTCCCACTGCTGCTGCGGCTGAATACACAATCAAAATGGGTACAGATAGAGGCATGTTAGCATTTGAACCTAACAAATTGACTGTTAAAGCTGGCGACACAGTTAAGTTTATGAATAATAAAGTGCCTCCCCACAACGTTGTGTTTGACTCAGGTCATAGTGCCAATAAGGATTTAGCAGTAAAAGCAACTCATAAACAAATGATGATGAGTCCTGGACAATCTTTTGAAGTTAGCTTCGCAGATGCGACTCCTGGTGAATATCCCTTCTACTGTGAACCCCACCGTGGCGCTGGCATGGCTGGTAAAATTATTGTTGAATAATAGTTTTTTCTAATGTATCTCATTAGATGAGACAAATTTTAATTTATAGAGAGAGGCGGTTGCCAATCTACCTTACTATTGGGAAACCATGAGAATGACAGAAGGATAGATTAGCAACCGCTACTAATTTGAGTATTCATTACCAAATAACTTGCGATCGCTCTTGAACAACTTTTTGATAAACAGTATCAGTTTTTTGGGCTAGTTGATACCAATTAAACCGTTCGTTCAATTCCTCGTAAGCATTATCGATTAACCATTGACTATAACCAGGATTTTTCAGGACTTCCAGAATTCCCCAAGCCAAAGAATCAGCATCATTGGTATGGGTGACAACCCCGGTTTTGGTATGTTGGACCACTTCTGGTAAGCCACCGGTATCAGAAACCACCACTGGAACGCGAGCAGCAAAACTTTCTAGAGCGACAATCCCAAAGGGTTCATAAAGACTAGGGAAAACAGCACAATCAGCAATAGTTTGAAATTTATCTAAATCTTCATCAGACATAAAACCAGTAAAATAGCACTTATGCCAAATGCCCAAATTCCATGCTTGCTGTTTGAGATGATTGGTGTTACCTCCACCAATGAGTACAAATTTGACATTATCACCCATTAAGTGCAAAACCTGGGGGGCTGCGTTCAATAATATTGATACTCCCTTTTCATGAGTCATGCGACCCACATAATAAACAATTTTTTCTTCATCTGTGGCAAACTGGCGACGAAATTCTTGGGCGTGGAAATTGGGATTTTGCTGCTTTTTTTCTGGACGAATACCGTTATAAATCACATCTATTTTGTTCCATGGGGTGTTTAGTATCCATTTAACTTCCCGTTGCATATATTGAGTGCAAACAATAATTTGCCAAGCATTGTAAGCCAATACTTCTTCTTTGTCTTTCACATAACTCTGGATGGGATTGTGAATACCATTATTACGTCCCCATTCAGTAGCGTGGATGGTAGCAATTAGAGGGACTTTAAAACTGTGCTTGAGAGCAATTGCTGCATCACCCACTAACCAATCATGAGCATGGATTAAATCAAATGACCCGTCTTCCGCCATTAGTTTACCACCATGGCTGCCCATACTCTGGTTCATATTTACAACCCAGTGGAAAAAGTCATTACCAGGATCTACAGGAACGCGATGTACATGTATTCCTTCAAGGATTTCATACATCGGGGCATTGTCACAATTCGGTGTAATCAGGTGAATTTCGTGGCCTAATTTCACTAGTTCTGGGTACAATTCCGACACATGACGGGCAATCCCTCCCACAATACGTGGTGGAAATTCCCAACTCAGTACTAGTATCTTCATCTGTCTTCCCTCCTGGAGACTCCCGCTACATCGGTACTCCGATTAGCGGCGAAAGGAAAGGAGGGACAAGGTTTACATTGCATAGGAGTAACCATCCTTTTTATGAATAGGTGTGCAATATCTTTTTAATCTCAGAGGTGATACGGGAGATTCTGGACGTGCTTCCTTAAGTATTAAAGTGAGTGGAAAACGTCTAAATATGGAAGCTTTTTTGTTGCGTAATAATTGCCTTGCTTGTGCTGGATGTATTGGATCTAACGGACTTTTTTTTGAATCAATTACAAACACTTTGGACATCAAGTCCCTCCTTATGGCTTGCGCCACGCTCTGCGAACGGGTTAAGTTAGCTTCGTCAATGTTTCTAAAGCTTTTTAGACCTAACACACTGCCTCCCAAATGGCTGTTTAATGTTAGATGACAGAGAGAAGTTCGTTGGCGGTGAGACAGTGTGGTCTTGGGGAGCCAGCGTTGTAGACGGTAAGCCATCGCGGTGGACGGGTTTCCCGGCATAAAGCAACTGGCGCAAACCGTAGGGGTTTCCCGTCGCAGACGACTGGCGTTGGTTTCCCCCATGAACAACTGCGAACCCGAAGGGGGTTCCCCCGCTTAAAGAAACTTCGGAAGCTACAAACTAGCTACGCATTCCTAGGTGTCGTGACTAAAGAAACGTAGTACGCGAGGTACTTAGACTGGTCAACTAGGACTTTTTCAAGCCCCTGCTACATCGGTACTCCGATTAGCGATGGGTTGTTGACTGACTCCAATCCTCTACCCTTGACAAATATATAAAAATCTTAATTTAACTCAAAATACTTGCACATACATGACAAGCAGCATATTTTATCTAAGTTTAAGATTTTTTTAAGATTTTTCAGTATATACCCACACTCATCTTTAGGCTACCCCTCACACATAAAGGGATAAACTATCCGGATTCACCTCCAACCACCACATCTCGTATCCGCAAACTGGGACCACCGCAACCTACAGGTAAACCATTTTGTCCTCCCTTACCGCACCCACCAGATTCATCCCAGTCAAAATCATCGCCAATGGCTTCTATATCTGCCAGGGTTTGAAAAACATTACCAGAAAGAGTGACATCTTTAACAGGTTCGGCAATTTTACCGTTACGGATCATCCATGCTTCCCCGGCGCTAAAGGTGAACATCTCACCATTAGTCATCCCACCCAACCAATTACGGGCATACACCCCCTGTTTAATATCAGTAAATAATTCAGCTATGGGAGTTTTCCCTTTTTCAATCCAAGTATTGGTCATACGGACAATTGGGGTATAGTGATAGCTCAGACAACGGGCATTACCTGTTGGGGCTTCGCCCAATTTACCTGCGGTTTCTCGGGAATGCAAACGTCCCACTAAAACACCATCCTTGATTAATTGGGTAGTACTAGCAGGAGTTCCCTCATCATCATAAAAGTAACTACCACGATGTCCCTGGGGTGCTGCACCATCAAAAATTTGTAACTCTGGATGACCAAATTGCCTACCGATAGTCATAACTTCCAAAACATCTGGATTCTCATAAGCCATGTCAGCTTCGGAAAGGTGTCCAAAGGCTTCATGGACAAATAAGCCAGTCAGAATGGGATCAATTACCACGGTATAGGTATTACCCTTGACAGGGGGTAGAGATAAAGCTGCTACTGCCCTTTGTGCTGCACTTTTAACTTGTGTGTCCAAAGTGGTTAAATCTTCAAATCCCTGGCGAGAACCTGTTGTTTCTCTGCCAGTTTGTACCGTTTCTCCTTTTCTCGCGGTAGCAGCAAAACGCATTTCCATATCTACCCAAGATTGCTCAATTAAGGTTCCTTCACTGGAAGCGAGGATAATTTTTTGGGAACTATCTGCATAGCGCACAGATGTAGTAGTGATATAATTATCTGTACTTTTAAGTAATTCCATGTAGTGATCGCACAATTCTTTTTTCTGATTCAAGGCTATATGACGAGGATCTGTGCCAATCAGAGGTAATTTACAGACTATTTGTACAGGTTCTACATTTGCCAGTAGAGTTTCTTCATCTCCGATCATCCGCGCAGCTGCGATCGCTTCTTCTATGCGTTCTGCTATAGTTGTCAATTGATTAAAGCTACTTAAGCCCCATCCTCCTTTATAACAAGCTCGAATATGTCCGCCAATGGAAATATCTTCACTCAGGGTTTCAATTCGATCGCCACGCAATAAAATATCTGTACCCTCAGATTCTTCTAAGCGAATCATGAGATAATCCACTCTAGATGAGTAACGGGCAATCAGATCTGCAAGTAGATTTTTAGCATCTGTGAGTAAAGATTGCATTGATAGGTAATAAAAATAATCTATACACTTACTTTTATTATCAGTGAATAGTTACCAATTTTCAGCACTTCGCAAGGAGTTATACCAATTCTCTAAAATAAAGCTACACATGTACAGCAAGGGAGCAGGGAGTAGGGAGTAGGGAGCAGGGAGTAGGGAGCAGGGAGCAGGGAGTAGGGAGTAGGGAGCAGGGAATAGGGAGCAGGGAGCAGGGAGTAGGGAGCAGGGAGTAGGGAGCAGGGAGCAGGGAGCAGGGAGCAGGGGGAGTGAAGCAAGTAGTTCAAGTCCAGAAATTGGGTAATTTATTTTTTGGTGTTGCCTAAAAAATGGCCTGCCAAGTATAAAGAACCACATAGTACAACTAAATCATCTGGGGAGGTAAAAGCAGCATCCAAGGCTGATGATAACTCTGGATATGGATAACATCCTGCTAAATTGGGGCAAACTTGGGTAGCTAATTCTGCTAATTCTGTGGGATCAGCTGAACTATGTTCTGGTACTGGTACTAAATATAATTTGTCCTGCGATCGCAGTAAAATTTGAAATACCTGATCATGGTCTTTGGTAGATAGCATTCCCATCACCCAAGTTACCGATGGTACATTCAGGCTATCCACATAATCCCTTAATACTTGAGCTGCAGCAGGGTTATGAGCCCCATCTAACAGCAATTTTTGGTGCTTCCAGGTAGTCCATTGTATGCGTCCTAACCATTGAGTTTTTGCCATTCCATTCACAATGGCTGATTCTGGTATATTCCAATCTTGGTTTTGCAGTATCTCCACCGCACCTAAAGCTAAAGCCGAATTGCTTAACTGAATTTGTCCGGCTAGAGGTAAAGGATACTTAATCCATTGTTCCTCCCTCAGTTCATATTCTGCCCATCCCGGCTCTAACTGATGGGCACTAGGGGGCATAATTATGGGACATTGTAATTCTAAAGCCCGCGATCGCACAACTTGTTCTGCATCTGTTGGTAATTTTCCCATAATTACGGGACAACCATATTTCAGGATACCAGCTTTTTCTCCAGCAATTTCAGCTACGGTATTACCCAATCTTTGCCAGTGTTCCCGACTAATGGAGGTAATAATACTCACCAAGGGAGGCTGACAAACGTTAGTAGCATCCAATCTTCCCCCTAAACCAACTTCAATCACAGCAATATCAACCTGTTGTTGAGCAAAATAAAGCCAAGCACCAGCTGTAATTACTTCAAACTGGGTTGGTGATTCTTCATCGGGATTAATTGCAGCTTGGACTTGTAACAAGATTTCCTGTAGTTCAACCCCAGAAATAGGTTGGTTGTTCAGACAAATACGTTCTGTCCAATCAACTAGATGGGGAGAGGTATACCTTCCTGTACGATAGCCAGCCTCCGTGAGTATAGAGGAAAGATAAGCACAAACAGAACCTTTACCATTGCTTCCAGCTACATGAATCACAGGAACTTGGTTTTGGGGATTGCCAAGATTTCTCAACAGTGACTGAATGCGCGATAGTCCCAAATTGACACCAAAAGATTTAAATGGTTGGAGAAATGAGTTGATATTCACAAAAATCAAGAAAATTAGTAAAAATAAACAAAATTTTGCAAAAATTTACGATGTATAAATAAAACCGACTGGATAGCAACAAACAGTCGGCTAATCATGAATTACAGTCACGAAGAGGCAGGGGAGCAGCTCACAGGTGTAGGCTTTTTACAATTGGATGTTGGTAAGACTTGGAGGACGACCCTCTCCTAGAGGGATAACACAAGGGAGGAAACCCGAACCAAAAAAAGTACAGTTCTCAACAATACAAACTAGTTCAAAAGCCTATTTTACCGTTGAACAATTTTCCTTGTCTGCCTGTTTTCTAATCTCCCAAGTCTAGCCTCAACCGAAATATTAAAAACCTACCCTTGTGAGGGGAGCAGGGGAGAAACCCCATATATAAATAAATGTAGGGGCTGGGGGAGGAGATGAGAAAAAAAGGAGAACTTCCACGAATAAATTCGCAGAGAAGTGCAGTCTTGTGGGCTTTCCACCAAGAGCAACTTCGGAGAGCTTGAAATCAAGTTTTCGCTACACTCCACAGCAGAGGGAAAACGGCATTTTCCTCTGCCCCCTGTACCTTTTCCCCCTGCTTCTTCTGGTCAGACTGGTTTACCCTTGGTATAACCCACGAGGAACAACTGGAGTACAGATTTTTGCATACTCACCCAGGAGATACCCACAGGGCGAGTGTATAATTTATGCTTCTTTATTTAAAAAGGTTTGTAGTTGTCTGATAGCAGCTGCACCAATATTAAACAATGCCCAAGCAGCAGCAATCGCCAGTGGCGCTAAAACAATAAGCACACGCAAATCCATATCTAGAACCCCTCTGTTAAGTTAGAAATTAAAGTTTTATCAACTGTTCTCATTTTTATTTTTAGCTGAAGTGGCGATCTTTTCCCAATTAATATGTAAAGTTTTATTACATACTTTGTGAAAGTTGCTGATTTTACTGAGGTTTTTCCCCATTGGTTGGCAAACTAAAGCCAATGTCTGTCCCCTTACCAGCGTGAACTAAAGCTAATTTTTGATAATGTTGGGCATGAGCTATGAGTTTTGTCACCTCAACATCACTAACTGGGCGAATAACCTTACCTGGAACACCCATTACCAAGGATTGTGGCGGCACATCTTTGGTAACGACTGCACCAGCACCAATAATACTACCTGTACCCACTCGCACATTATTCAAGATAATCGCACCAATGCCAATGAGACAGCCAGATTCTATGTGGGCAGAATGTACCACTGCTCGGTGTCCGATAGTCACATGGTCTTCTACGATTGTAGGCTGGTCTAAATCTCCATGAAGAATTGCCCCATCTTGAATATTCGTACATTCACCCATAGTAATTGATGCCAAATCTGCCCTGATAACAGCACCATACCAGATGCTCACTCCAGAGGAGATATGTACAGAGCCCATAACTACAGCATTGTCAGCGACAAAAGCTGCTAGAGAAAGATCGGGAGAAGACCAGTAGTCAGCGGCAGACACGATAGAATAAGGATATAAATTATATGGTAGCTAGTGATCGACCAACCCAACATTGCCGGATGGAGGCAAGAAGGGGAACAAGTAAGCCACTGCGTTGCGCGGTAAGCCATTGCGGTGGACGGGTTTCCCGGCATAAAGCAAGTGGCGCAACCCGTAGGGGTTCCTCGCGTTGTAGCAAGTGGCGCAACCCGAAAGGGAGCAGGGGAGCAGGGGAGAAAAAATTTTATTCTCTTACCTGTGAACCCAGCAAAATTCCTTTGGTAGATATTAGAAACACTGGTTAGGATATCACGGCCTTTGGCACATTTGTCGATTACCTATTCAGTAATTAAACGAATGAGGAGTGATGGAAGTGTAAGATACAACCTACTTTAGTGATGAAAATTTATATATTGTTGATACACACTTCATGATGAATTTAGGCTTACAGTACCCAATATTTGGTTCCGAAATTCAGTGTCCTCACTGTCGGCAAATTATTCCGGCACTGACATTAACTGATACTTACTTATGTCCGCGTCACGGTGCATTTGAAGCTAATCCCAAAACAGGAGATTTGATTCATTTACAGTCTGGACGGCATTGGCGTAGATGGGATGACGAATGGTATCGTCAACACACCCACCCAGATGGAATTCGTTTTGAAATTCATGAAGCTTTAGATAAACTTTATACCCAGGGTTATCGGGCAACTAAGGTAATTATTGCCAAACGTTATCAAGAATTAATGAGTGGTTATTTAGAAAAGAATACACCTTGGCGTTCCGGGCAACCAGAAGCGTCAGGGACTCGCCTTTATGGCTTACCAGTGGAATTTAGTCCTGATCCTGGGGATGAGCCTTGCTGGGAGGTGATTAATTTTGATTTGGATAAAGAACTGGGTGTGCCAGTACGTTATCCTTATTTTCGCCTATTTGAATAATCTTGAGGAGTCATAAAATGGTAGTTAGGAATTAGACAATTGTGGATTTGAGATTTTCAATTTTGGATGGCAAAAAGCTGTTACAGTCATACTTTCCAGAAAATATCTATGACAATTCATTTTTGCAATGGGTATTACATTAAACTCAGAAATATTAATCCATAACTACCACACATGCATCATATTTCCATTCGTACAGCTAATATTCATCGAGCGATCGCTTTTTACGAGCAGTTAGAATTTACAGTCTGTGAACGCTTCACTACAGGCTATACCTTAGCTTGTTGGATGGAAGGAATGGGTGGCAGAATTGAATTAATTCAGATACCCGAACCAGAACCTGCACCAGATGCATTTGCAGATCCGCACTATGTAGGATATTATCATTTGTCATTCGATGTTACTGAGCAAATATCGGATTTACCTAGCTATTTAAATCATTTACAGGAGCTTTTTACTCAAAAAACTCAGGAAAACCCAGAACATTTTCAACCCCTGGTTGTACTGTTAGAACCTAATCAACAGCAAATAGGGAACCGGATATATGAAGTGGCATTTATTGCCGATGCTGATGGTTTACCTATAGAAATGATTAGGATTTTAACTACCCTTAGCACTTAATTTATATTATTGTTATTGGTAGAATAAATTTCTTCTCTGTAGTGTTGCCGAAGCGGGAACTACTCGCAAAAGCTAAACTATAGGTATAGCAATTCACAATTGAGTGAAATGTATCTAAACTTTACCCGACATACATAAAGACACAATAGTGAGGTAAAATACTGGACTCACATCAGTCAAAATCTCTATATAACAAGCAAAATCAAGAAAATACTCATTAAATTTACAGAATATATATATGTCATTGTTAGTTACATGTCTGTATCTTCTCTGCTAAATCGATACCGTGTTCCGACCCTACTTTTTAGTATCTGCCTAATATCTGTTTTATTATGGCACGGTAGTCAAATGGCAGACCCAGGGGCTATACCACTGACCACATTTGCCAATGGTAACAGTGTCGAAGTATCAACGGCAAATTATTCGCGATCCTTAACTCAAGGTGTCCAAAAAACAGTTTTAGATAATGGATTAACTGTCCTCACAAAACAGGTAAATAGGAGTCCAGTCGTTACGGCGCAAGTATGGTATAAGCTGGGTTCCAGGGATGAAGAAGCAGGAGCTAATGGTATTGCTCACCAATTGGAACATGTCATGTTTCGCGGTAGCAAAAAGCGTCCGATTCAATTTGGGCGATTGTTTACTGCATTAGGTGGTGAATGGAATGCTTTTACAGGCTATGACCATACGGCATACTATGCAACAGTGGAAAAGAATAAACTCCCAGCACTGCTAGAGTTAGAAGCGGATAGGATGCAGAATTTACAGATTGATGCATCAACTCTAGAAATAGAGAAGCGGGTAGTAATTTCCGAATTACAGGATTATGAAAATAGTGCTGATTACCGCCTCAGTAGGACTATAATCCAGAAGGCATTTCCCAATCATGTTTATGGTTTACCTCTAGGTGGAACTAAAGCAGATGTGGAAAAATTTAATCTAGAGCAAGTTAAGAAGTATTATCACAATTTCTATCGTCCAGATAATGCCGTTTTAGTCATTGTGGGTGATTTTAACCAAAAAAAAACCATGAAAATGGTACAAAAAACTTTTGGTAGAATCCCTCAACCTCATCAATCAATGGTGAAGACAAATATTCCCACAACTTTAGACAGTTATCGTGCCTCATCTTCTCCCATTGTTTTACAAGAGCCCGGTTCCATAGCTTTGATACAAGCGGTATATCCCATACCAGATGTAAATCATCCAGATATTCCCGCTTTGGATGTGATGAATTATATCTTGAGTGAAGGACAAAATTCTCGCTTAGACAAAGCATTGGTTGAATCTGGATTGGCGACTGAAATTACAACTAATGTATCAAAATTATTAGCAGGTGGCTGGTATGAAATTTTAGTAAAAACATCTCCTAGCCAGAATTTAGACAAGGTAGATACCGTACTTAGAAATACGATCACTACATTAGCAAGACAACCAGTTACCAAAGTAGAAGTAGAACGTGCCCGAGTCAAATTAACAGCCTCTCTGATTTTAGGTAACCGTGATATCACTAGTCAGGGTATTCAATTAGGTACTGACGAAACTACTGGTGATTATCGCTATACAGATAAATACTTAACTAGTATCAATAGGATATCCGTAGAAGATGTGCAACGGGTAACACAAAAATATCTGACTCCAAAAATGAGAACTGTCGGTTTCTTTAAACCCACATCAACCTATAAACAGGCAAAGATTGCAACTCCACCAAATTACACACCTCAAGAAAATTTATCCATAAAGTCTGATAAGTCTAATAAGAAGGTCGATTATACAGAGTTGTCTAAGTATTTACCGGCAGTCGATTCTAGCCTATCATCCCATCAACAACCCCTACCCCAACGATTTAGCCTATCCAATGGCTTGCAGATATTGTTATTACCTGACAATAGTACCCCCACAATCACATTAAGTGGCTATATCAAAGCCGGTCAAGAATTTGATCCAGAAGATAAGGGAGGCTTGGCTGCTTTAGCCGCTACAAACTTGATGAATGGAACCCAGGATAAAGATAGTTCGGCGATCGCCAATACTTTAGCGGCTAAGGGGGCTAACTTAAATTTCCAGACATATCGTGAGGGAGTGGAAATTCAGGGTAGTAGTTTAGCTCAGGATATACCTATATTAATAAAAACATTAGCTGATGTAATCAAAAACCCTAGTTTCCCCAGCAAAGAATTGGAAATTAGTCGGCAGAAAGCATTGGGTAGAATAGCACAAAATTCAGATGATCCAGCGAAAGTTGCAATTAGAACCTTTGTGCAATCAGTGTATCCCAAACATCATCCTCTACATAACTTTCCCAGTCATGCAAGTTTAAATAACATTAGCCGTCAGGATGTAATTGCCTTTAATGCTAAACATTACCGTCCAGAATCCACTACGATAGTTATGACAGGTGACTTTCAACCTCAACAAGTGCGAGATTTGATAGCATCAGAATTTGATGATTGGCAAATTAAAACACCAGCTCCAAAAATCAAATATCCAGCAGTAAATATCCCAGAACACCTAGTGCAGTTAAATCCTGTAGTGCATGGTAAAGCCCAAGCCACTACTTACATGGGTGGTACAGGGATTAAACGCAAAGATAGTAGATATTACGCAGCCTTAGTATTAAATCAAATTTTGGGTGGCGATACTGTATCCAGTCGGTTAGGCGCAGAAATTCGTGATCGTCAAGGTTTAACCTATGGTATTTATAGTTCCATGCAAGCAGGTAAAAATTTTGGTACATTTGCCATCGAAATGCAAACCGCACCAGAAAATGCGAGAAAGGCGATCGCTAAGACCCGTAAACTTATAGATGAAATTCATCATCGGGGTGTTACTTCTAAGGAAGTACAAGCAGCTAAAAGTACTTTAGTCAGCAACTATAATGTTTCCTTAGCTAACCCAGAGGAATTAACAGAAAAAATCCTCATGAATCAAGTGTATGGTTTTCAGCCAAAGGAACTGCAAAACTTCACGAAAAAAATTCAAGCCGTTAATCTCAAGCAAGTCAATCAAGCTGCTCGCGAATTAATGCACCCAGACAAAATTATTGTAGTTACCGCAGGCCCTGCAACCCTTGCAGATCAGAAATTAGGAGGGAATGAGTGAAGGAGGGAAAGAGGGAAAACTGAACCTACCCTTGTGAAGGGAGTTTACAGGGGGTAGACGCTTCTCGGAGAGTAGGAAAAAATAGGGGAGTATTGTGATGATCAAATGTTTGGTAAATATTTATAAATTTTCCTTGCCTATGGCAATTGTTATAACACTAGTATTGTGTTTATTTACGATTGGCAATGTTCCCACTTTTGCAGACAGTGGGTCAGGAAATTTACTCAAACAAACACCTATAAATATAACAGTTAGTTTAAGTAATAGTGCTGATGAACTCAAATTTTTCCCCAACAACCTGGAATTCACCAGCGGAAAACGCTATAAACTGCAACTCACCAATCCCAGTCCCCAAAAACATTATTTCACCGCCAAGGATTTTGCAGATGCCATCTGGACACAAAAAGTTGAAGCTGGCAATGTGGAAGTCAAAGGAGCAATTCATGAATTGGAATTAAAGCCTAAAGCCCAGGCTGATTGGGTATTTGTTCCCATGAAACCAGGTAATTATCAATTACGTTGCTCTATTGCTGGACATACACAAGCAGGTATGATTGGTAAGATTGCCGTGGTCAGTGGAAAATAAAAATAAGCGATCACTAATAACATGGGACAGTGGTACAAACAATGCATAATTACGGTCAGTTTAACCTCCCCAAGGCTCACACAGCATTTATTGCTCGTAAACTAGGTTAAGGTAGCACACACTGTTATTTACCCTCCCCATTCGCCAAAATAAGTTAACTTAAATATATATAAAAATTGATTCTCAATTAAAGACCAATTATCCACATCTAAGCTTTCAGGCAAAACAACTTACCTTACTTCCCATGAACATCTTTAGCAACCTACTTTCCCAGCCAACTCAAGAAAATCGCCCCAAAAGACAACGCCGAGGAATTGAAATTAAATCCCAGCGTGAAATTGAGATTATGCGACAATCTGCCAAAATTGTTGCCACAGTCCTCAAGGAAATTTCTGAGATGGTACAACCAGGAATGACCACTGCTGACTTGGATGCTTATGCGGAAAAACGGATCAGAGAAATGGATGCGACTCCTAGCTTTAAAGGCTATCATGGCTTTCCTGGTTCCATCTGTTCCAGCATTAACAATGAAGTAGTACATGGAATCCCCAATGCGAAAAAAGTTATCCGTACAGGGGATGTATTAAAGGTAGATACAGGTGCTTTTTATCAAGGCTTTCATGGGGACTCCTGTATTACCATTGCCGTAGGTGAAGTGACACCAGAAGCTGCAAAACTAATTCGTGTTGCTGAAGAAAGCCTTTACAAAGGTATTGAGCAAGTTAAAGCTGGTAATTACCTGATTGATATAGCTGGAGCCATTGAAGACCATGTCAAAGAGAATGGATTTAGTGTTGTGGAAGACTTCACTGGACATGGAGTAGGTCGTAATTTACACGAAGAACCTTCTGTATTTAACTTCCGTACCAAAGAAATGCCCAATGTCAAATTGCGTGCAGGGATGACTTTAGCAATTGAACCGATTTTAAATGAGGGTTCAAGATTCACCCGGACTTTATCAGATCGATGGACGGCTGTTACAGTTGATAATTCCCTATCGGCTCAATTTGAGCATACTATATTAGTCACAGATACTGGTTATGAAATTTTAACCGATCGCACGAAAATTTAAACCAATATCAGAAAATTCATCCCGTTGTAGGTTAAAATCCACAATATTTGACTGTGCAAAGTCATCTTATACCATTTTAGATTTTGGATTTTGGATTGTGAAAGAATTACTAAATAAGCCTTTCAACTTTCCATCTGTCGCAATCATTTCTCAAATTGGTATCAATTGATGCTTTGCCCTAAATACTGTGGATATTTTTTAGTTGGTAGTTGGTAGTTTTTGGTTAGAACAATATTGTCCTAACCAATATGTCCACTGTTATACCAATTCACTTGCAAATTCAAGTTCATTAAAGCATTACACAAAAATCAAAAAAATATACATAAAATTTACATGACATCCAGTTATGTTTACGTATGATGCTATTAGATGCTTAAGTTTTTGTAAATATATCTGTAAATACACGTATGCTTAAGTTCTCTAAGACTAGTCATTAGAGGAATAAATGTTATGCATAGTTCTGATAAATTACATAAAAATATTTATCGTCTGATTTATTTGTGTTTACCAGTTTTTACATCATCTTTATTAATTAACTTGTTATTTATTGGATTGAATGATGTCAAAGCTCAAGAGTTAAAGCTGACTCATACAATTGAGATAAATAAGTCTCTTGCCAAAGTTAAATCATCTACAAAATCAAAACCTCGAATAGCTATTTTTGAGTTTGATTATAGTACCGTATCTTACTATAACTATTGGCGCAGATATTATTGGGGAAATGGTAGAGGTGTAAGTAGTATTTTAGTCGATAAATTAGTTAAAAGTGGTAATTTTAGAGTTATTGAAAGAACAAAAATAGAAGCAATTCTGAAAGAACAAAACTTGGGAAAATCGGGTCGAGTTGACCAAAGTACTGCGGCTCAAATTGGTCGTCTTTTAGGTGCAGAGCTAGTAGTATTTGGTTCTATTACCAGTGCAAATCTCGAAAGAAATAGAGGTGGAGTAGGTGGTATAAAGCTTCCAGTATTCGGACGTGTTGGTGTAAACAGTAAAAAGAAAACCGCTAATGTTAAATTAAATGTACGTGTAGTTAATACGACTACAGGTGAAATTGTCTTATCTGCTGAAGGTAATGGAACTTCAAAGCAGAGTGGTGGCAATTTAAGAGTTGATAGAGTTTATGTTAATAATAATTCCAATAAAGATTCTCAACTCCTCACATTGGCAACATCCGATGCAATTAATCAAGTAGCAGAACAAATTAATACAGGAGTTAATAAAGGAAGCACTTCCCTCAAAACTTTGCCAAGTACTAAAGCATTAGTAGCTGATGTTTCTGGTAACACCATAATTATTAATAAAGGTAGTGCAGATGGTTATTATCAGGGGATGAAACTGTCAATTGAACAGGTTATAAAAATAGTGAAAGACCCTGTTACAGGTAAAGAATTACGTAAAATGACCAAAAAAATCGCCACAGTTGAACTGACTGAAGTTGACTCTTCATCAAGTGTGGGGAAAATTATTTCTGGAGGTAAATTACAGGTTGGCAATATCGCTAAACCCATTAAATCAGATGAGTAAACACAGAGGGATGCTCCCAAAGGGAGTTACCTAAAGAGCGAACCTCGAAGTCAGCGCAAGCGATCGCTATTTTGTCATGATGGCGATCGCTTTTTTATAGAAACTTTGGTTCTGAAGATAGATAAAATTTAACTGCATAAATGAGTTTGATAAACACAAACCGACCGATTAATACCCTTAAAACGATAATCACCCATCTTTTGAAAGTCATCACGGTGGGAAAGTAAATTGTAAGTATCTTCACCAATTACGCATTCACTAGGAGGGCAAATACCTTCCATACGCGACGCTAAATTAATCGTTGCCCCTAATGCAGTATAGTCTAACCTTTGAGAACTACCCACATCTCCCACCACAGCCTTACCACTATTAATGGCAATTCGTAATTGTATAGGTTCCTGCCAAAAACCATTAGTATTTAGCATTTCTAGACGAGATAGCATTTCCTTAGCCGCAGTCACAGCTCTATCAGCATGATCTGGTTGCACCTCGGGAGCGCCAAAAAAGGCCATAATACAATCACCAATATACTTATCTAAAGTGCCACCATAAGAGAACACTTCTTGCAGCATTTCCTCAAATAAATTATTCAGTAATTCGGCGATTTGATTGGGCGTAAACCTTTCTGACATGGCTGTAAAACCAACAATATCAGCAAACAAAATACTAATTTCTTTCTCTTGGGGAGGTAAACTTCCATTTGGTAACTTCCCCACAGCAATCAACTGTTGTACTACTGCTGGGGAATGATACCTTTCTAATCGACGACGAATCAATTCCTCTGTCTTCAACTTTTCTGCTAACATCCAACGTTGAACACTAGAAGCTACAAGATTGGCTAATGTGGAAAAAAAACTCAGTTCTTCTTTGCCTTCACTAATCCAATGATAAGCAGACAGACGAGCATCAGCATAAAGTACTCCTACCACCTTCTTCTCATCCCACAGTGGTACAGCCATTGCACTGCGGATACCTTTAAGTAAAATACTTTTTTCTTCAGCAAAACGTTCGTCCTTTTGAGCGTCAGCAGTTTGAATTGCAACTTTTTCGGCAAATACCCTTTGGCAAATACTGCGACTAATCCAATCGCTATCATCTACCAAATATTGTTGTTGGGAAATAGTCCTAGCGGCGGAATTGACTAATTTGAGATTTCCATCACCACTGATATCAATTAATAGTGCTAATCTTTCAATACCTTGGAGATAACGGAAGACAACCTTTTCTACCTGAGAAAAAATTTCTTCTATGGATGTTGCGCCAGAGAGATTTTTAGCTATATCCACCAAATCTTTAAGGCGAGCAATAATTATATCTCTATTACTGATATCCTCACTTTGGGAATCAACTTCTATCCATTGTTGTTGCAGGTGGTGAACATTACGCAGGATGGTTTTTTGCCCATCACTGTCTTCTTGCTTCGCTTCCCAGACTTGATCATTTATTTGTAACTGTACTACCAACTTGGCATTTCCCAACCACAAGATGTCCCCATGATGTAACTCTTGAGGAGAGTTAATTAAGTAATCATTTACCTGTGTACCATTTTTACTACCCAAATCCTCAATTTTCCATACATCCTCAGACATCTTCATCAAACGAGCATGACAGCGAGAAACACCAGCAAAAGGTAGAGACAAGTCACATTCGGGTAAACGTCCGATAGTGAAAATCTCTTGATTTACTGTCACCGTTTTGAAAGTATTTCCATCTTTTAGGCGCAGCTGTAATTCTGTCATGGGTATGTTTTATTCTAGAAGCTGGGAATACAAGCATTACTATGTAGTTTAAGGCATACCCATACTTTATTTATGATTTGGTGGATGACAATATTAGCCCCGGCAATTATACCATTTTGGATTCTTAGATTTTAAGATTTTGGATTGTGACAGTTCATTCCACATTACCAACACCATCGCACAGTTTGCGGTCTGGGTATTTTTTTGGTTTAGTGTTTAAATAGGGCTTGCTGAAAAAGTCTTTTGGTGAGGGTAGGGAGTAGGGAGTGGGGAGTAGTTCGGTGCCTCTTTATTTCTATTCTTTTTGTCAGAAAAAATAACAGATGCAAGGATTTTAAACCTAAAATCCTAATTTACTTGCACTTAGTCTCCAATAAAATAGCCTCAAAGCATTGATAAATCAATATTTTTCAGTTATTCAGCAAGCCCTAAATAGTCTTGCACCCAGTTGCAAAATTACTGTAATTCCTGCATACAGACAGACTTGAATTAAGAATAATTGTAACTAGAAACCTTTAGCTGTTCTAAATTCACTCACCACATCCTTAACTTTTCGTAACTCACCCTCTACTAAATAGTTAAGTTTCTGCATCTCGCCTGCGGAAATTTTCCCTAACATTGGAGATATAGCCTTCTGCAACTGTGGATATTTCTTTAAAGTATCTTGGCGGAAAACAGGGGTAGCTTCATAGGGTGGAAAATATTGCTTATCATCGTCAAGTATTAATAAACCCAAACGAGCAATTTGTCCATCAGTGGAATTAGCAACTATTACCTTAACTTGCTGTTGAGTTAATGCTCTATATAGTAAGCCTGAGTCCATGATTCTGGGTGATTTATTGAATTTTATGCCATAGGTCTTAGAAAAGCCAGGAAAACCATCTTCCCGTTCCATAAATTCATAACCAAAACCGCCGCGCCATTGGGATGCATATTCTGCCAAATCAGATATTTTTTGGAGATTGTAGCGCTTGGCATCTTCACCACGTACAATCAGCGCATAGGTATTTTCAAAACCCAATGGCTCCATTACTTTTAACTTAAAATCTTGAGAATAGATTTTTTTCACTCGTTGGTAAATTTCTTTGGCATCGGCAATTACTTCTTGTTTGAGAATAGCGTTGTATGCCGTGCCAGTGTACTCAATATAGGCATCAATTTTACCAGCAATAAGAGCCTGATGGCAGACAAAAATACCACCCAATTGAGGTTTTCTTTCTACTTTTAAATTCGTCTTTGCTTCTATTTGCTGTGCTAATAATTCCCCTAAAATACTTTGTTCAGTAAAATTTTTTGATGCCACAATAATATCACCACCACTATTAGTAATAGATTTATTATTACAACTAGTAATACCAATCATTAAAGCCAAACAAATCAGGAAAAAGGCAAGAATTTTTTTCATTGACTTAATGTTTTGATGTTGCGACTTTGCCCTTAATTAAATAACGCTCTAGACTACCAATGCCAAAATCAGTAATTAGGGCAATGATAGCTGAGGGAACTGCCCCTGCTAGAATTAACTGGTTGTTAACTGAGGAAATACCTCGGAAGATAAATACCCCTAAACCACCAGCACCAATGGCGGCGGCGATAGTCGCAATTCCAATGGCAATTACGGCAGCTACCCGCACCCCAGCCAGAATTACTCCCATAGCCAAGGGAATTTCCACCTGGAATAATAACTCCATATCTGTCATTCCCATACCTTTGCCAGCTTCTCGAACAGATGGATTAACACCAGTAATTCCCGTATAAGTATTACGAATAATAGGTAATAAAGAATATAAAGTTAGAGCGACAATTGCTGGAATTGCACCAATCCCACCAATCAGAGGTATGGGGATTAGCAATCCAAACATAGCCAGACTGGGTATAGTTTGCATGACATTGGCAAAACCCAACACTGGTTGACGCAGATTGGGGTTACGGGTAATAACAACTCCTAAAGGAATCCCAATTGCGACTGCGACTGCAATCGCAATTACCACCAAAAATAGGTGTTCCCCGGTTCTTTCCAGGATTTCTGGGCCATATTTAATTAGAAAAAAATCGTTCATACTACTGATTTAATACATTCCATAAATGCTGTCGCTTCTGGGTGAGATGATCGGAGAAATTCCTCAGGAGTACCCAGGAATACCATTTCTCCGCCATACATCAGTCCAATGCGAGATGCCAAGACAAAAGCTTCTTGGATATCATGAGTTACGAATACAACAGTTTTACCCAACTCTTGTTGTAAGCGTTTAAATTCCTTTTGTAGTTCTAGGCGAGTAATGGGATCAAGAGCACCAAAAGGTTCGTCCATCAATAATACTGGGGGATCTGCTGCTAGTGCCCTAGCCACGCCGACTCTTTGTCTTTGTCCGCCAGATAATTCGTGAGCATAACGCCCTGCAAATTGCTCTGGAGGTAAACTAACTATATTTAATAGTTCATGAACTCGTGTTTTGATTTGCTTTGGCTTCCAACCTTCCAAAGAGGGAACCAAACCCACATTTTTTTCCACAGTAAAATGGGGAAATAAACCAATTTCTTGAATTACATAACCAATTTTGCGCCGTAGCCGAATTTCATCCCATTCGGTTGTGGGTTTACCCTCAAATAATATTTCTCCTCGCGTTGGGGAAAAGAGATGATTGATTAATTTCATGGTGGTGGTTTTACCACTACCACTTCGTCCCAATAATACCAGTGCCTCTCCTTGGCGAATAGTAAAATTTAGGTTTGATACTAGAGAACGATTATTTTTACTTAAGGTAACATCGCGGAATTCTACGGCTATACCTTTATCTTGTGACATTTATATTTCTCAGTATATACTTACTTGACTGATGGTGGAAATTTGGAGATTGCGATCAAAAAGCACATGGCACGAACCTTAACAAAAGAAAAAAACCCTGTCAAATCAACTGGTTTGAGATTTGTTCGGCAATCAAATATCTGAAAGAATAAGTCAATTGTTAAGATAATTAGACAATATTTGGATGTTAGGGAGGCTTGGTTTCGTCATAAATATCGCACTATGTTTTTGCCTTAGGACACATTCAATCCTGCTTTAGAGCCAAGGAAAATACTATATTAATAAATGTAAAAGTAACTCAAATCCTTGCCCATGACTAATAATACATCGCCAATTTAGTTATTCAATAATATGAGGATGAAAAGAAGGAAAATTTTAGAAGCTGGTGCTTTAGTACTAGGCACTGTATGGCTGTCAGATTATTTAACTAGGAAAACGGAAACTATGGCAACTTCAAATACAAAATTTGAAATAAACAAAACAGAGGAAGAGTGGCGTTCCATTCTGACACCGGAACAATTTCGCGTTCTCCGCAAACATGGTACAGAACGCGCGGGTAGTAGCCCTCTGGATAAAATCTATGATGATGGTACATACTTATGCACTGGATGCAATCAACCACTATTTACATCAGAAACCAAGTTTAATAGTGGTACAGGCTGGCCTAGTTTTTTCCAACCCATTGATGGTGCAATTGAAACATCAGTAGACAAGTCATTATTTATGACGAGGGTAGAAGTTCATTGTAGCCGTTGTGGTGGACATCTTGGTCATGTATTTGGCGATGGTCCTGCACCCACTGGTCAACGTTATTGTATGAATGGTGTATCCCTCCAGTTTGTACCTGCTTAATTTTGCTCTTTACTGAACATACTTAGAGGATGAGTGGTTGCATTTCAAATGTGGCTACTCATTTCATTCAGTATCAATTGTTCAACATACTTCTTCCAGGAATATTCTCAATCCTGCCTCAATCAACAACCTGGGATTAAAATCCTAGAGGATTTCTAGATTGTTGTCTAAGTCTGGTTTGTTTAATTTGTATTTAAAATTACTATATAATTTGCATAATCCATTTATTACTTACAAGTACTTGTTTTTTCGGCGGCTATGGTCAACGACATACAATAGGACAAATGAGACTCCCTATGATATCTGTAATCTACCCCCTGACTTTTTTCGGCTAATGTGATTCAGCTAAGAATATTTTCAATATCTAAACAGTAATTAGTAAAAATGAGTGACACCTCTCCTGTATCAATTGCACAGATAACAGATATACATTTGTTTGCCGATGACAACCAAGAACTGGTGGGAATGCCTACCAAAGATTCTTTTTGTGCAGTTATAGAACAGTTAAAAAAATTAGGTTCTGAACTCGATCTGTTGTTACTAACAGGAGATATATCTGGAGATGCTAGTCTTGAATCCTATGAAAATTTGCAAAATTTATTACATCCTTTGCAAATACCTACTTATAGCTTGCCAGGAAACCATGATTGTGCGATCGCTATGGAGGAGGCATTAAATTTAAGGCTGTTTTCCCGGCGCAAGTCTTTTGAACGTGGTGGCTGGAATTTTATCTTACTCAACTCCTCTGTTCCAGAACAAGTATATGGTTATTTATCAGTAGAAACCTTGGATTGGCTGGATTCTCAGTTAGTAATCATAGATGAGAAACCAACACTCATAGCTGTACATCATCCACCTTTTTTAGTCAATTCTCGCTGGCTTGATAGTAGCAGCCTACAAAATGCAGAGGATTTTTTTGCAATTATAGATGGCTACCCCCAGGTAAAATTAGTCATATGTGGTCATATTCATCAAGAGTTTCAATATCAACGCCATAATGTTCACTATTTGGGCACACCTTCAACTTGTATTCAGTTTCAGCCCAACAGCACAGATTTTGCATTAGATAATCAACAACCAGGATTTCGTCACTTCAAGCTTTATCCTAATGGGCATTGGGAAAGTCGAATAGAAAGGGTTCCTTACTTTTACCCATTGGAGTTATTACCTGGGAAAGGATATTAGGAGATTAAGTGATGAAATTCAAATATAGACCAGTAGACATGGATTTTCTTGAACGTGCTCCTGTACGCTTCGTGAATGAGGTTGAACTAGATGCATCCGCAACCGATGTTTTCACAATCTTCGAGGATGCTGAAGCTTGGCCCGAGTGGATTAAACTAATCGTCAAGGTGGAGTGGACTAGTCCTAAACCATATGGAGTGGGGACGACACGAATTGTTAAGGGATCATTTTTGACAGTTAATGAGTATTTCTTTGTGTGGCAACAGAACAAACGCTTTGCTTTTTATTTTACGGAAGCGAGTCTACCTCTGTTCAAGGCTTTTGCCGAAGACTATCGCTTGGAGAATCTTGGGGACAATCGCTGTAAATTCATCTATACTGTCTGCTTAGAGCCAATCTTCCTGATGCGTTTAGGAGGCTCATTGGTTTTAAAATTCTATGATCAATTGTTTCAGAAGGTTACAAAAAATCTAGCTGAGTATATCCGGTGTAAGAATGCCCAGGCTTGATTGGGTTGTGCAACAAACTGGACTTGGGTTCATAAGTAGAAAGGAAGATACTTCTGGTAAAAAGAGCCGATTTAGTAAATGCACCCTAGTCTTGGCAAGAACTAGTTAGCTATCCCACACTTCTTTGATCCACTACCACTTTTTCAACACTCATTTTTTGTTTGTAATATTGTCGATGATAATTGGAGTTACCATATATGTTTTCCTTCGATTTATTTGCTACTATTCCTAACATTGGCGTACCAGCAATTTGTAATTCTTCAAGGGCTTGCTGAAATACTGTCCGCTTGAGTTTGCCTAATTCTGTGACTAATATCATCCCGTTAACGTGAGCTGCAAGTAAATTAGCATCAGCGACACTTAAGAGATTTGGTGTATCATAGATAACTAAATCAAAGCTAATCTGTAACTCATTGATCAAATCCTGCATTTTTTGTGATGCTAGCAAACGAATTGGGTCGGGTGGAACTTGTCCTGCGGAGATAATGTAGAGATTTTCTTCTTGTTGTGACCTTTCGATCACATTTTGCCAGTCTAAGTCGTGGGAAATGACATCGGTTAAACCTTGAATGTTCATCGAACCTACAAGTTTATGTAATGTAGGGAAGCGCAAGTCTGCATCAACTAATAACACTTGCTGTCCCATAGCCGCAGCCGCTTGAGCAAGTTGAACCGCGACAGTCGATTTTCCCTCTCCCTGATCTGCCGAACTAATTACCAAAGAACGGATTGGTGAGTCGGAACCTAACAGGAGTATATTAGTGTATAGAGAACGAAAAACCTCAAAGAAAGAAACGTGAGCTGCTTGAGTTGCTCCTGCTACCAAATTCTCCTGCTTAGTTGCAGCCAATTCTTTCTGCAATGGTACAACGCCAAGTAATGGTAATCCTGTCACTTCTTTAAGGTCTTTGGAAGTATAAAAAACATTACTTAATTTATCTAGTATCAAAGCCGCACTAGTACCTAGCAGTAAACCCAATAATCCACCTAAAGCTAGGTTGCGCTCCGTACTATCAGATACAGCTTCTGGTTTGTTAACTTTGGTGAACTCTGGGTCTAAAGACTTCCAAGGTTGCTGTCTTTGAGCATACTCAATCTTTAATGCTTGATGCTTGGTGGTAAACTGAGTCAGAGATTCAGTCGCAATTTTTAATTCCTGCTGAATATTATCATAGTTCCGACTGACTGCTGCTAGAGACCGCAGGTAGCGATTGAGATTATTAATTTTATTTTCTAGGGAAACATCACGGGTTCGTAGTTCCCGAATTCGACTTTGAAAATCTCGGTTTACCCGTGCTCTTTCCGCATTTAACATCCTAATTATTGTGTTTTTTTGCTCAATCAATCGTTTCATTCCTTCTTCTTCTGTGGTGAAGGTGGAACCTCTTTTGGCAATATCCGCATCAACTAATTGAATTTGGTCTAGGATTTTTTGGTAACGTGCATTGTCACTGAGGATCGAATAACTAGCAGCAATACCAGGTTGTTGAACAAACTCTGTTTGCAAATCTTGGTATTTAGATGCCATTTGTTCCAACTGGACTCGGTTCTCAATATGTTGTTGGGTAAAAAAATTGATTTGTTCAGAAACTTCCTTCGCTTTGATTGCTGGATCGATTAAATTATTTTGTTGTCTTAGTCTTTGTAGTTTTTGTTGCCAATTTTTTACACTTTGTTCTATTGGTCGTTTTTGTATTTCCACAAATCTGATTGCCTGCTCGATATCACTACGTCGTTCTGCCAAACTGTAGTTGAGGTAAGCACGAGCCAGTAAACGCAGGAAGTCACGGGTAATGTCTTCGCTGGGACTGATGTATTCTACTTCGAGAATATTCTGTTTTTTGGATGCGATCGCGAGATTCTTAGCGATGGATTTATAAGTAAATTCCATCTCTGGATACTTTGTCTCATATTTTGCCTGTATTTTTTTGATTACAGGATTGAGTATCCCAGGACTTTGCAAGACTTGGATTGTAGTTTCAGTTGCTTTGTCACTTTCTGGTGCAGCCACATCTTGAGAGCCCAGAGTTTGCGGTACATTGGCTATGGCTTTACTTTCTCCCGTGACAGGTTTAGTCAGTATCTCAAAACTACCTTGATATGCTGGAGGGTCGGTTTCCGCCTTTAATACTGCTGCTGTTGCCACAAAACCAGTAACACCAGCAATTAATAGAGTGCGACGACGGAGTGTTGCCCCAACTTGACCTAAGTTTAAACCTCCTTCTTCCTCATCATTAGTTACTTGATTGAAATGAGCAGCTTGATGTGGTGAGAATGGTTGCAGATATATGTCTGACTTCAGCATAACACTGATAAAATAAATTAATTTGGCTACTTATGCAGTTTTTAGACTGCTGTTAACTGTCAGTTTAAGCGATATTTCTGATTGGCTTAAACATTTTGGTTACTGTATTGCACCCAACTGAAAAATGCTATATTCCTGTCTCAGTAATTAAACCTTATACCTCGTCTTCGTTAAAAGATCCACACCCAAATTAATTATAAACAGAATATGAACTCACATTCCACAGGTTAGTTGGAAAATTTTTATATTTCCCATAAACTATCTATAACAAGGATTTCAGGCATTAAGGCCGTATTCTCAACTATGCGATCGCAATCCTGGCAAGGATCAAAATTGAGATTATTGACACTAAAAATTTTGATTATCATCTATAGAATATATAAGATTGAAATCATTGTCAGCAGGGGGTTTGAGTCATTTGAAAAAAATACAGACTTTGATCACATAACCTGCGGAAAGTATTTTTTGAGTATATTTACTCATGCGGAATATGGTTATAAAGAAAAATATGAAGAGAGTATGAATTTTCTATGAAGTTTTCTTTTTTTGTGACACGTAAGTAGTTCGTAAATATACACTAAAATCTGTAATACTTGCTTATCAGGGAAAGTAATTGCGAGAGTTCGCTGTAACATTCTTGCATCACCATGTGTAAATAATAGAACAGACTCTAAATAGAGTCCAAGTCATCGTAAATACATTAGTTCGCGTTTATTGAACTTGTATACTCTATTTTACTGACTGCTAGTTTTTGTTCGTTAATATCGAACCATTGCAGTCTTTAATAAAGCGCAAATTAAATGTTTTTAATTTGCCTTAGTATTTCCGAGAAAAGACTGGGCTGAAACTCTATTTAACCTTATACATAAGGAGATTTTTGTGACTAGAACCAATGTTCTACGAGCTACGAAAGTAACTGATTTTCCTATTACTGCTTTACCTTTTCAAAAGCAGATAGAAACGATATTAAAGTGGGCTAGGAGAAGAGAAAGTCGTACTGTATATGTAGCTAATGTTCACATGTTGATGGAAGCTTATTGGCATTCTGATTTTGGAGATGTTTTAAAGCGAGCAGACTTAGTGACTCCCGATGGAATGCCTCTTGTTTGGATGATTCGAATTCTGGCTTTTCGTGAACAAGAGCGAGTTGCGGGATTAGATATCTTAGCAGGTGTATGTGAACTTGCTCAAACTACAAACGTCAGTCTTTTCTTTCTCGGTTCGCAAACTGAGATTCTCTCGCGGATGCACACTAGGCTAAAAGAGGAATATCCCAATCTCAAAATTGCAGCGATGGAACCACTTCCATTTCGTCCACTGACTATAGAAGAAGATGCTGCACTGGTAAAGAAAATAAATGATAGCGGTGCAGGAGTAGTATTTGTATCATTAGGTTGTCCAAAACAAGAGAAGTGGATAGCACAACATCGCGGTAAAATTCAGAGTGTGATGATTGGTTTGGGGGGTGCTTTCCCAGTATATGCAGGACTTCAGAAACGGGCACCGGGTTTAGTTCGAGATTTGGGTCTGGAATGGCTCTATCGCTGGGTACAAGAACCTTGTCGGTTATGGAAGCGTTATACTACAACGATTCCACCATTTATTTTTTTAGCTTCTAAACAGTTGTTGTTATCTCGTTGTTTTGGAACTCCATTTAATATTCGCGAGCGTTATTTGGGATGGAAGCTTGAATAATAATGAAGTAGTGAATTACACAACTTGGAAGGTTTCTCTAAAATCTTTGCTGTGCAAAGATTTTAGAGGTGGAAAAAAGATGTAATTTAAACGAAACTACCTTGTTTCAGTCGTGTTTGAGAATGTTAACCTTCCAAGTCGTGTGAAGTAGTGAAGTAGCATTCACCAATCTTGGATCTACAGTATTACAACTCTGGCAATGGAGCAGGAGTGATTGGATTTTTTATTGTCTCTTTGCAGATATTTGAGTAGAAGTAAATTCAATTACGTAGTTTAACTATTATCAAGGTAACCTAAATTATAAAATATGGGATACTTCTTAAAACTTTGGTACATTCTTCAAGGTACTCGGAAAAAGCTTCCTTTGATGATAGTAGTATTTATTGCATCATCAATGTTAGAGGCTCTAGGTATCGGACTCATACAACCATTCTTAAACTTAGCTTCAGAACCAGATCTTATATACAAAAATTATTTTATCAGCTCTATTTTTAATCAATCAAATTTAAATAATAGTAGTCAAATAGTTCCAATATTAGGTTTATTCATAGCCACATTATTTTGTGTAAAATTATTATTATCATTTCTCGCTAAGTTTTATATTTTAAGATTCAGTTATAATTTTCAGGCCCAACTTTCCTCAAGATTACTTAATACTTATTTAGCTGTACCTTATACATTTTTCTTACGCAAAAATACAGCAGGTATAATTAAGAATATAACCTATGAAACTATGAGGATAAATCACTTTTGTATGCAACCGCTACTTCATGCGACTGCTAATATAATTGTGATTTCAATTCTATTAATACTACTCGCAAAAACAGATTTATTTCTTCTGGTGACAATCTTGCTGATTATGCTACCAACATTTTTACTATTTTATAGGCTTAAAAATAAGTTTAAAAAATGGGGGAAGCAATCATCTGAATCAAATCAAGAAATGATTCGGGTTACTAATCATAGTTTAGGAGGTTTCAAGGAAACTCGTATCATTGGTTGTGAAAATTATTTTCAACATAAAATGATGCAGCAAACTCAAAAATTTGCCTATGCTGCGACTAGAAATGGCAGCTTTTCTGCTCTACCACGTATTATTATAGAGACTTTATTAATAGTATTAATACTTCTATTCGTATCCATATCTCAAATATTTTTTAACCAAAATATTCAGGATATTATTTCTGTTATGGCTGTATTCGCAGTTACCTCTATACGTCTTATACCAGCCGCAAGCCAATCTATGCAAGTCATAGGTCAACTACATAATAGTAGTTATTCTGTTGATAGTATATATCTTGATTTTAAAGAATTAGAAAAAGAAAAAGATAATAAGATTGGAGTAAAAAACTTCCCTAATAATTTAACTAAAGAAAATACTAATTTAAATGAACTAACAAATCAGGTTATAAATTTTGAGAGTCAAATTGAATTTAAAAATGTTAATTATAAATATCCTGGTAGTTCTGTAAATTCACTAAATAATATTTCATTGAAAATTAATAAAGGTGAGTTTATTGCTCTTATTGGGAAATCTGGAGCAGGTAAGACAACAATTGTAGATATACTTTTAGGTCTTTTATATCCAGGAGATGGAGATATTTTGGTTGATAATACTTCCATATATAAGAATGTTCGTGCTTGGCAAAATTTAGTAGGTTATATTCCTCAGTCTATTTTCTTGATGGATGAAACCATAGAGAGAAACATTGCATTTGGTGTACCAGATGATCTGATTGATTCAGAAAAATTGCATAACGCAATCAAAGCTGCTCAATTACAGGAATTCATTGAGGAGTTGCCATTAGGAATTAAAACTGTAGTTGGTGAAAGAGGAATACGTTTATCTGGTGGGCAACGCCAGCGGATTGGAATTGCTCGAACTCTTTACCATGAAAGAGAAATTTTGATACTTGATGAAGCAACTTCTGCATTAGATAACGAAACAGAAAAACTTGTAAGCAATGCAATTAACTCTCTGTCAGGTAAGAAGACTTTAATAGTTATTGCACATCGTCTTTCTACAATTGCAAAATGCGATCAAGTTTATATGTTGGATAAAGGAAATATAGTTCAATCAGGGAGTTACCAAGAAGTTATCTCACAGTAATTAATAAAGGTAAATCACTTAAATAAAGTAAATTTCAATTATATGAAGATTATTAGAATGTTAACTCAGACAAATTTTTTCTTATCAAAATGTCGTTCTTTGTGTTTAAGATTATTTGCATATTTAGAGAACAATAATGAGTATCAGTTTGATAAAAATGGTGAAAATAAGTGTATTAATAATATCTTTGAATACTTATCACAAAATCAAGATAAATCGATAGTTTTGTTTGATATAGGAGCAAATAAAGGTGATTATACTAAAGAACTTTTAATTCAAAGTCGTAGACATAATATTAAAACTGATATTCATGCCTTTGAACCAGTTAGTTTTACGTTTAATAATTTACATACTAATCTACCTAAATCTGATAATTTATATTTAAATCAGTTAGCAACATCTGATCAGGATGGAAGTTTTACAATTTATTATGAAAAACAAGGTAGTACTTTAGCTTCTTTCTATCAGAGAAACTTAGATTATTCAGAAATTAAATTTAATGAATCCGAAACTGTAAATACAATCAGATTAGAGGATTATATTTCAAGTGAAAGAATTAGGCACATTTCTTTATTAAAAATTGATGTAGAAGGTCATGAAATTAAATCTTTAGAAGGCTTAGGAAAATATTTATCAGGTGATTTTATTGATTTTATCCAATTTGAATATGGTGGTGCAAATTTAGATAGTAAAACAAGTTTAAGAGACTTATTTAACTTATTTATCAACTCAAAATTTGTTGTAGCTAAAATCATGCGTAATGGTAATTTAAATATTCGTGATTATGTACCTTGGATGGAAAATTATCAGTATGCTAATTATGTTGCAATTTCAAAAAATATACTAGAGAAAATCAAATGATTGAAATTAAGCCATATATTTCTCATCAATCAAGCTGTCCACATTGTAATACTTTGCTTAATAAAAATAAACTTTTATGGCATGGAATGCATATTTGTGTTGAGTCAAATTGTCCAAATTGTCACGCCGAAATTATTGAAGATATGAAGGTTGGTCATGCAAATATATGGTCTTATCAAATCGATATAAAACAAAAATTAGTGTTTGGTGATAAGTCACAACAAGGATGGTTAGGAAATCAGCTTTTAAAGTCTCTGGATAATCCAGAATTTGAAGATATAAAGATACAGAAAGAAGTTTTAAAAGAAAAAAAACAAGTAATTATTCTAAATTGCATAGATTACTTATATGGGCACTGTCTCCTCAAACTCTTAAATAGTCAAAAACATCTACAAGATGAATGCGATTATGGTTTAATAGTCATAACTCAGAAATTTCTTAAATGGATGGTTCCTAAAGGTGTTTGTGAAATATGGACTGTTGATATTCCTTTGAACAAAGGTCAGTGCTATTTCCCACAATTTAATAAATTTATAAGCAACGAATTACAGCGTTTTAGTAAAGTACATATTAGTGAAGCCTATTCTCATCCAAGCCAATTTGATATTAGTAACTATACAGGTATAAGAAAACATGATTTTCAAAGTGAAGATTACAGAATAAGTTTTATTTGGCGTGAAGATAGAATTTGGCTTAATTTTTTACCTCCCAGACTAATGAAAAAACTTAATCTAAACAAAATTCTTCTTCCATATCAGAACAGGAAGGTAATAAGATTTTTCAAAAGACTCTCTTCACGATTTCCAAATGCTAAATTTACTGTAATCGGTTTAGGTAAAAAGACTTTGTTCCCTGACTGGATTGAAGACTTAAGAACAGATAAATTTGACCTAAAAACAGAGAAATTACTATGTAAATCCTATTCAGAAAGTCGATTAGTTATTGGTGTACATGGTTCTAATATGCTGATTCCTTCTGCACAAGCTGGAATGACAATTAATTTGATGCCAAAAGAAAAATGGGCAAATATAGCTCAGGATATTCTTTATCAAGAAATCAATCCTAGAATTGCATCTTTTCGCTATCGATATCTACCACTAACAATGAATATTCATGAACTGGTAAATATCGCTTCAACAATGATAATTGAATATAGGAAATTCAATTCACTAATGAATCCTGGTATTTTGTTGGATAGTAATAAAAATCAATAAAAATATTAGATAAATTTCTAAACATGAATACTCCTGTCGTCTTCATCATATTTAATCGTCCAGATACTACCGAAAAAGTATTTGAAGTCATTCGTCAAGCTCAACCTTCTAAGCTTTTCGTAATTGCAGATGGTTCGCGTCATGAAAAAGAAGGTGAAGCTGAAAAATGTTCACAAACCCGTGCAATTATTAATCGTGTTGACTGGCACTGTGAAGTAATAACTAACTTCTCTGAAAATAACTTAGGTTGTCGAAAGAGAATATCAAGTGGTCTAGATTGGGTATTCTCACAAGTAGAAGAAGCAATTATTTTAGAAGATGATTGTGTCCCTCATCCTAGTTTTTTTAAGTACTGTGAAAAACTATTAGAAAAATATCGTCATGATGAACGTATTATGATGATATCGGGAAATAATTTTTTGTTAGATCAATTCGATATTTCTGAGACTTATACATTTTCTCGTTATACTGCAACTTGGGGATGGGCTACTTGGCGTAGAGCTTGGAAAACATACGATGTTGATATAAAGCATTGGGAAAAGTTAAAAGCTCAGAAGTTTCTATCTTCTTTATTTTCACAAGATTATGTAGTTTTTTGGTTGACATCTTGTTTTGACCAAATTCGTAACTATACAAAAGTAGATACCTGGGATTATCAATGGTTCTATACTTGCCTCTTTAACAATGGATTATGTATAGTCCCAAAATTAAATTTAGTGACGAATATAGGGGTCAATGGAACTCATGCTATTAAAGCTAGCTCATTTCATTTATTGCCAAGCCATAATTTAGATATGAATAATATTCAGCATCCGGATTTAGTTATACCTAATTTTACATATGATGATTTACTTTTTGATAAAAAACTCAAACCCAAAAATTTAGCTAGTATGATTAAATTTAAATTGTTGAAAATAAAGTATATGATTCCTTAATAATATTTTCGCTCCATTAAAAATATATAAAATAAGCTCCTAGGTAAAATGAAGTAATGAAACCTATTAAAGTTAATAATTATTTTAAACACAATAATTGCCCATTTTGTGGAAATAATAAAATTTATAAAATTGGAAATATTAATTATTGTGAAAAAATCTGATTAATCTTGAACATGAAGAAAAATATTAAATTAGCTTTAATTGCTGATGAAACACCTGTAAATGAGGATGTTAGGGCGCATGGAATGAGCCGAGTCAATACCCGTTTATGTCGTGCTTTATCTGAATATATAAATACTATTATAGTGACACAATATCAAAATTATAGTATTAGAGATGTTCCTAAAGAATTTCAAAATAAGTGTGACATAAAAACACTTCCTGCCACTCTGAGTAAAGTATCAAAACGTATTTTGCCTAATTTATTTTATGAAAATTTAACCCTTAAAAATAGATTACCGAAAATAGTTAGAGAATTAAAAAAAACCCAATCAAATTGGCTATTTTCGCCTTGTGGTGTCAATCCAAATTCTTTAGGGCGTGCTTATCAAATATCACAAGCAAGTGGTTTACCTTTAGCAGTTTATCTCGTTGATGATTTTTTATCAGGTGCCATCTTAGCAGGTCATAAAGAAAATTTCAAGATTGCTCAAGAAAATATATCGTTTTGGTTACAGAAAGTTGATAGGATTTTTGTAATATCAGAAGGACTTCGTCAAAGGATATGGGAACTTTATCAATTAGATTCAATTGTCTTGCCACTTCCTTACGAAATAACAGATATATCCTTTCAAAATTCATCAGAGTTATCTAAGCAACAAATTATTTTTGTAGGAAGCTTAAGCCATTTTTATCTAGATGGCTTGAGGGATATTGCCAATGTAATAGATAGTATTAATAAACAAGGTAGTAATTCTCTTAAGTTAAGATTAACATCATGCGATATTAAATCAGTAAAAAAGAATATCGGAAACTTTGATTTTATTGAATGTCAACCTTGTACGACAGCAAAAGATTTATCTCGTGAAATAGCCTCTAGCTTATTAGCTTTTGCACCTTATTCTTTTGATGAAAAGTATAGAGTGATGGTTTCAAGTTCTTTCCCATCGAAGATGTTAGATTATCTAACTGCAAGTAAATTTATTTTAACTTATGCTCCTCAATACTCAACTTCGGTAAATTACTTTGAAAAATATAATTTACCAAAAAATTTACATGAATCAAATCTAGATAAAATGAAACATATAATTATGGAGCAACTTATATACCAGAAAAACTACAGTCAAAAATATCAAGAAACTGTTAGAAAATTACATTCTTTCAGTAATATATCTAAAATCATCATATCTAGTATTGCAAATACTGAACTGATTAATCAATAGCACATAAATTTAATGATATGAATCAATTATTTCTAAATGTATGATTATTAATAAATTATTAAATATAAGGGAAAATCCTTTTTGGCGAACTTGGAATGCTTTCGTTAGGATAAAACTGGCTATTAATAGATTTTTACCTTCTTTATTTAAAGATTTGCAAACAGATTTTGTTAAACTAATGGAAATAATAGGTATTTATGATGATAAAAATAATTTTACAGTAACCCATAGTGATAATAAATGTAAAACTAAGTATATACTACCTAAAATAGAATCAAATACAGATAATAAACCAGTAATATTTATCTCTGCTTGTGAAAGTCAAAAAATTACTGGAGGTTGGAAATATAATGGTGGTATTAAAGAATTTAACTATTTGGTTAAGTTATTAAGAACAAAAGGTTATGAAGCATATATAGTAACCTATGATGGCAAATATGAACCTTGGCTGATTGAACATCAATCTCATATTTCACTAGCAGAATTTTCTCATAAGCTGCGTACACTTTCTAATGTTCGTTGTGTTACTTCTTGGGCTGCTGCTAAAGCTTTTATAAAAGAATGTCCACACCTATATTTCTGGGATATGGAAGTTGCAACTTCTGATAAAAGACAATTCAGATTGCTTGCAAATCTTTATCGTCAAAAAATTCGTAATTCAGCGGGTATCACTCGTACTATCCAAGCGTGGCACATAAATAACTTTCAACATCCTTGCATCCTTTTACCTAATCTTTTGGATCATCATTTTTGGTTACCAATAGAGTCTAAACGTAAACCTTATCATGTAGGGTATATGGATGAAGGAAGTCATACTCAAGAATATATTCAATGTATAAAGAATATAACGCAAGAAAATCATCTTAATATAGAGTTTCAGCTATTAAAAGGTGATGAGCAAAGTATATTGCAAACGATGCAATCATGTGAAGTATTTTTAACTATGAATATTGGAAAAGATGCTCTCTGGGGAGAGAGCGGACCATTAACTCCACTTGAAGCAATGGCTACAGGTTGCATTCCGATTGCATTTGATATTCTTGGTCCTCGTGAAATTATCCAAAGTGGATTCAATGGTTTTATAGTACCTCGCTATCGTCCAGATTTAATGGCAGAAGCTTTGGTTAATATTTACAAAAAACCAGATGAGTTAAAACGTTTAAGTACAAATGCTCTAAATATGATGTCATCATACCATACTTTTGAAGCTCGATGGTCTGCAGTTAAAGAATTTTTACATCTTGAATGAAGATAATATGATTGTGTAACCAAAATGCATCTTTTTTACTAAATTTTATTTGCAATATCAAACCTAATTAAAGATAATAGTAAAGCAAACATGATTAGTGTAGTAATGCCTGCTTACAATGCATCAGAGTTTATTGATGCTGCTATTGAAAGTATTTTGAATCAAACGTATCGAGACTTTGAATTTATAATTATTAACGATGCTTCTACAGATAATACTTTAGACATTATCAATGCCTACGCGGCAAAAGACACTAGGATAAAAGTCTTAAATCAGCCAAAGAATGCCGGATACACTCAAGCCATAAAATGGGGTATTAAAGAGGCTAAGTACCAATGGATTGCTCGGATGGATGCAGATGATATTTCATTACCAGAACGACTACAAAAACAAATCGAAGCAGCAAATAAAAATCCTAATGTAGTGGTTTGGGGAACATATATTCGTCATATTAATTCTCAAGGTGATATTGTTAGCAATGGTGTATCAGTTGGGGCAAAAACAGAAGCAGATTTTCATGAAAATATAGATAACGGTCATCTTGTCAGTCTTCCTCATCCAACCTGGCTAGTCAAAAAAGAGGTTTTAATTAAATCTGGTGGCTATGATTCATCTTTTGAGCCAGCAGAAGATTTTGAATTGCTCAGTCGTCTTATTGATTATGGCCCTCTTTTAGTTGTACCAGAGCATTTATTACTATATCGAGTCCATTCACAGAGCATTTCCATGCAGAAGTTTTTTTTTCAACAGAAGATTACAAGATTTGTAAG
>NZ_FYBH01000139.1 GCF_900185595.1 Calothrix rhizosoleniae SC01 | reverse complement strand
GATGGGGTGTGGGTAAAGAATAAATACCCATACCCTACAAGGTACAAGCCCCTACATTTATCTATGGAGTCAAATCAAAGATGTATTTTGAGATACGTAGTGCGAAAAATACAGTGTTTGCTGCTTGAAACCTCTGATTTTAATTATGGGGTTCCCCACACCCTATACCCGTTTCATAACCCCCTATAATCCCCAAGGGGGATAGAGAAAGTAGACAAGGGAGTAAAACCAAACCCAAAAAGTACGGCTCCCAACAATACAAACTGCTTCAAAAGCCTATTTGACCGTTGAACAATCTTCCTTGTCTACCTGTCTTCTAATCTCCCAAGCCTAGCCTCAACTGAAATGTTAAAAACCTAACCTTGTGAGGCAGGAAGCAGGGAGAGTGAAGCAAGTAGTTCTAATCCAGAAATTGGGTAATTTATTTTTTGGTGTTCCCTAAGGTAGGAATCTAAGATCTATGGGAATGATGGTGCCAGATTATATCTCTTTTTGTTAATTTTTGTTACACAACAATTTTGAGAATAATTCTTCCTGGCATAGACTATTAAAAATAGGGATTTATGGCTATTTGCCTGCAAAAATTGAGGGATAAATACCAGTCAAACTCCTCCCGAAAAAGTAATTGCTATAGAGAACTATTCACCTTAACTAAAAGTAAAAAAAATCTAAACTTAAAAAAAATTAATAAAAATTCTTGTCAAAAAGTCCTATGGTAACTTTTTAGTGGCTTTTTGTTAAGTCCGCTAACAATTTAATAATCCTTCTGGCTAGTTCACCTTTTAAAGTTGAGAAATTTAGATATGAGCAGCAATTTAGCACAAAAATTGCGTGTAGGTACGAAAAAAGCCCACACAATGGCAGAAAATGTTGGGTTTGTCAAGTGTTTTTTAAAGGGAGTAGTTGAAAAAAACTCCTATCGTAAATTAGTTGGGAACCTCTACTTTGTTTATTCCGCAATGGAAGAGGAGATGGAAAAGCTGCAAGACCATCCCATTATTTCTCAGATTAACTTTAAGGAACTATACCGCCAAAAAACTTTAGAGCAAGACCTCAACTATTACTATGGTGCGACATGGCGGGAGCAAGTTCAACTATCTTCTGCGGGAAAAGCTTATGTACAGCGCATCCGAGAATTAGCTGAAACAGAGCCAGAGTTATTGGTAGCCCATTCCTACACCCGTTATCTTGGTGATTTATCTGGGGGACAAATTCTCAAGGGTATTGCCCAAACAGCAATGAAACTGGATGATGGTGGTACTGCCTTTTACGAATTTGACGATATTCAGAACGAGAAGGAGTTTAAAGCCAAATATCGCCAAACTTTAGATGAGTTACCTATCGATGATGCCACAGGCGATCGCATTGTGGAAGAAGCCAATGATGCCTTTGGGATGAATATGAAAATGTTCCAAGAATTGGAAGGTAATTTAGTCAAAGCGATCGGTATCATGGTTTATAATTCCCTCATCCGTCGTCGTACACGGGGTAGTACAGAATTAGCGACTGCTGAATAAATTTTAATACAACAGCTATAAGCCAAAGTCAATCTGGAATAATGGATTGATAGGGGCAATGCTTCTAGGAAAGTTAAAGATGAATACTTTCTCCTTCTTAGAAGAATTGCCCCTAAATTGTCTTTTTACCGAACTAACATGGCTGCAAAAATTCCCGTCACTGTCATCACTGGCTTCTTAGGAAGTGGTAAAACAACCTTGATTCGTCATTTACTGCAAAATAACCAGGGACGACGCATTGCGGTTTTAGTCAATGAATTTGGCGAGCTTGGTATAGATGGTGAATTATTGAAATCCTGTCAAATTTGCCCAGAAGATAGTGATGGCAAAGATAATATATTTGAACTTACCAATGGCTGTCTATGCTGCACGGTGCAGGAAGAATTTTTGCCAACCATGCAAAAATTACTCCAACGTAAGGATAATATTGACTGTATTTTAATTGAAACTAGTGGTTTAGCCTTACCCAAACCCTTAGTCAAAGCCTTTCGCTGGCATGAAATTCGCTCTGGTGCCACAGTGGATGCGGTAATTACGGTAGTAGATTGTGCCGCAGTCGCAGCCGGTACATTTGCAAGTGATCCGCAAGCAGTGTTAGCGCAACGGGAGGCTGATGAGAGTTTAGAGCATGAAACCCCCCTACAAGAATTATTTGAAGACCAACTGGCTTGTGCCGATTTAGTGATTTTGAATAAAACCGATTTAGTAGATGAAGTCACAAAAGCTACAGTTGAGTCATTAGTCAAGCAAGAAGTGCCCGGTATCGTCAAAATGGTGGACAGTTGTGAAGGGAAACTTGATCCATCTTTACTATTAGGCTTTAATGCTGCGGTAGAGGAAAACTTAGATAGTCGTCCTAGCCATCATGATACGGAAGAAGACCATGATCATGATGATGAAATTAGCTCAACTCATCTGATTTTAGACCGTGCCTATGAGCCAGAACAACTGATGATGGAGTTGCGAACGCTAGCACAAAATCAGGATATTTATCGGATTAAGGGGTTTGTCTCAGTCCCAAATAAGTCCATGCGTTTAGTTATGCAAGGAGTAGGAACCCGATTTGATCAATTTTATGATCGACCTTGGCAAAATCATGAATCTAGGCAAACTAGTTTAGTGTTTATTGGCAAAGATTTGGATACTTCAGCAATTGAGTCCCAGTTGGTAGCACTCTAGTTAAAGAGAGAAGGAGGGGAAGAGGGAAAGGGGGAAGGAGTGAAAGAATTTTCCTCATCCCCTCATCACTCCTCCTCAATGGGTTACATTTATTATTGGCAAGTTCCTGTAAAGTTTTATGTCAGTTTCTCAAATCTTCGATGGTGCTAATGTTTTCGTATTACCATTTTGGGCATTGATGATTTTTTTGCCTAACTGGAAAGTTACACGCAAGGTAATGGAATCCTATCTGCCTTTTGTGGCGTTAGCGGCAGTGTATTTGTACTTATTTATCAACAGTATCACACCAGAAAATGCTCAGGCTTTGGCTAATCCCCAGCTAGCAGATATTGCGAGATTTTTTGCCGAGGAGCAAGCCGCCGCAACTGGTTGGATTCACTTTTTGGTGTTGGATTTATTTGTAGGTAGATGGGTATATTGGGAAGGGCAAAAAACAGGGATTTGGACGGTTCATTCCATTGCTTTGTGTTTATTTGCTGGTCCTTTAGGATTACTGTCTCACATTGTTACCTCTTGGATTAGTAAGGCATTTGCTCAGAGTGTAGAAGAAAAAACTGTTTCATCTAGCGGTACTTAGGATTAAATGGGCTTACTTCAACCAATCATATACATGGCCAGTGAACTATACCAAATATTCTCACACCGATATAAGCCAAAAATCTACGCCACTTACTGATACCAGCTTCTTCCATCATCTTCAGAAATAAATAGTCAGCATCTTTTCGGGAGTAAATTACTTCTTTTGGTTCAATACTCCCTAATATTTTTTGATTCCCAGCATGGGTTTTTTGTCCTCCCTGGGTATAATACATGAAATCATGAATTGAGGTTGCTTCAATAGATAGCTCGTGTATGGCAATTATTTTCCAGAAAGGTCTGGGAATTGTGGCTAAATCGAAATCAAAACCTTCATATAAAGTTATTTCAGATTTTTTATTTTTATCCTGATAGCAGTACTTTTCTCTTAAAAACCATCTATTTTTCTTGGGGTGGTAAGATACTTTTGCTAATGTTAATTCTGTTCTTTCTTGCTCAGTACAACATTGCATCATTTTATCCCCTTTCTGTATACGAGTAGTTTCTCGTTTTCTACCTAATTATTCAAATTAAAAATATTGATTTCCGTATTTTCTTCAGTCAAGAGACCAGAATAAAATTTGTCACATATGAAATATTTTTTCATATCTAGCACTACGCAATTCGGGCGTGGACATTGTTGAATCACTCAACCGATGGGCAGTAAACTTATTACTTATGGGTAGTGCTATACATGTAGACGAATTTGCAATTGCCACACTCTGAATCTTGGAAAAACATGCTCCCCCAATCCCTCCATCCAGACTTACCCCTCACGGCTCTTGCTCCCATGCAGGACGTGACAAACCTCTGGTTTATGAAGGTGGTTTCTGATTATGGTAGTCCTGACTACTTCTTTACTGAGTATTTCCGCGTAAATAACACCTCACGCCTCAATCGCCGCATTTTGGCATCAATCACCGAAAACGACACGGGTTGCCCCATTTTTGCTCAAATGATTGGTGAAAGCATTCCAGACTTAGTCAGAACAGCACGGGAACTCTGCCGCTACAATATTGCTGGAGTTGACTTAAATATGGGTTGTCCAGCACCTAGGGTTTATCGCAAAAATGTGGGGGGTGGATTACTGCGAGAACCGGAAAAAGTGGATCGGATTTTGGCAGAGTTGCGTTCTATGGTCAATGATCGACCTTTGACTGTTAAGATGCGGGTAGGCTTTGACAATACAGATACTTTTGACGAAATTTTAGATATTGTCGCTCGCCACAACATTGATTTACTGAGTTTGCATGGTCGCACGGTGAAAGATAAATACCACGGAGAAGTTAGGTATGATCTAATTGCTTCAGCCGTCAAGCGGCTTGATTGTCCAGTGCTTGCCAATGGTAATATTAACTCTGCTGCAACTGCCCTGGAAGTACTTTCTCAAACAGGTGCAGCAGGTGTGATGGTGGGACGTTGGGCGATCGCAAATCCTTGGATTTTTCAGCAAATTCGGCAGGCTTTGCGAGGAGAACTCATTACGCCAGTTCCTTTAGTAGAGGTACGCAACTATATTGATCGTTTATCGCAAACCCCTAACTCGGTAGCTATGCCAGCCCGAGCCCGTATAGGCTACTTGAAAAAATTTCTTAATTACATTGCTCTGTTGGTGGACGGTGAAGGGCATTTCCTGGGGCTAATGCGAAAGACACAGACTGAGGCGGAACTGCTGAACCTTTGCGACAGCTTCCTCCTTATTGAGAATGAACACTTTGCTTTAGCACCTTACTCTAGGGTTGCACAAGCAATAAGTAAATAAATCTCATCTAACTTGAAAATGGGGAGTGAGGAATCGGGAGTTGGTCAGAAGTATTTTCATCCTTGGTGGTGAAATCTTTTCATCGGGACTGCTCCTTGCTCCCCTGCTTTTTCTGGTTAAAGTATTCAAAATTGCTAACAAAAAGATACAATTCTAACCCACAGATAGAAGCTGGTTGCTTAATGTTTACGCTATCCTAGTAGTATCAGTGTTGAACTTGAAGAGGAAACTATTATCGCTACCAAACAACTAATCAATCATCGCATCAAGTCTTCCCAGGTCTTACTAATTGACCATGAAAATAATAACCGTGGGGTGACTGATACCCGTGAGGCTTTAAAACTGGCTGAAGAGGTAGGCTTAGACTTGGTGGTAGTCTCAGAGAACAAAGAGACACCTGTGGCTAAAATATTGGACTATGGGAAACATCTGTATCAACAGAAAAAACGCCAGCGCCAATCCTCTAAACCCACAATGAAGGAAGTTAAACTTCGCCCGAACGTTGGTGATTCTGATTACGGTGTACGCATCAATAGAGCCTTAGAGTGGCTAGATAAGGGTGATTCTGTCAAGTTTCAAGTGCGTTTGCGCGGTAGAGAACATCAACACCGCGATAGAGCCACTGAGTTATTGGAAAGAGTGATTACAGATTTGAGTAAAGTTGGTAAAGTCCAGTCTTTTGACAAAAGAACCCTAATTCTTCAAGTGGTTCCTGCATAGGTAGAGTTTATGGGGATTTCTCGGGAAATCCCCAGTCAATTTTAGATTTTAGATTTTAGATTTTAGATTTTGGATCGACCGCAAAAGAAAAGAATACAAGCCTTTTCTCCTCATCTCCCCTGCTCTCTGCTCCCTGCTCCCTGCTCCCTACATCTTCCGACCCCATGTCTCAAGTCAGTTAATACTACCAAGGTAGTTTACTGCCATCCCAAGAGAAAAATTCCCCAGTATCATTATCTTTCAAGTTTTCCATCACATCCATCAATTGGTTCACAGTGTGCTCTACAGAAAATAATTTCTCCACTGGGACATTTTTTTGAAATGGCTGGGAAAGACGAGTATCAGTTGTACCTGGGTGTAATGTTACTACTATGGTTTTTGGTGTTCTTCTTTTATACTCAATGGCTGTGGTTTTCATAAACATATTCAACCCAGCTTTGGAAGCACGATAACCGTACCACCCACCGAGTCTATTATCCCCTATACTACCAACTTTGGCAGAAATACAGGCGAAAATGCTGTTTTCTGGATGCTTGAATAGAGGTAAGAGGTGTTTAGCGAGTAATACCGCAGCAATACTATTAATTTGGAAGTATCTCAGTAAATTTTCTGAATTTATTTGTCTTAAACTTTTCTCTGGTTGCAAACTAGAGTCATGAAGTATTCCCACACAGTTAACAACTAGGTGGAGTTTTTTGATGTCTGCACCTATCTTTTGGATACATTTTTCTATTTGTGATTCTTCGGTAATATCCATTACTAGACAAGTTAGTTTATGTGGATATGCGTTTGCAATTGAGATTAACTCGGTAGCGGTTTCCGGTTGGCGATAGGTGGTGTAAATTTTGCCGATTCTGTCATCTTGGATTAGCTTTTGTACAAAGCCTAGACCTATGCCTTGACTTGCACCGATAATTAGGGCATTGGCTGGATGGGATTCATGAAGAAAAGACATTTTTACACCTGTATAGGACTATGTGCAAGTAATAAGTAAGGCTTAGGGCTTAGGGCTTAGGGAGTAGGGAGTAGGGAGTAGGGAGTGGGGATTAGTTCCAACTTCTTTATTTCTATTTTTTTTGTCATAAAAAATAACAGATGCAAGGATTTTAAACCTAAAATCCTAATTTTCTTGCACTTATTTCCCAATAGGATAGCCTCAAAGCATTGATAAATCAACATTTTTCAGTTATTCAGCAGACCCTAAGTAATAAATAATAAGTAACAAGTGATCACTCCCGGTTAGCTCATTTTTTTTGGAGTTCGAGAAATTGCCCAAAAATATCGAATCTAAACCAAGGATGAAAACACCTCTTCCCGACTCCCGACTCCCGACTCCCAACTCTCCAATCCCCATTCTCAAATTAGTGGTTCATGAAAATTTGGTTAATAATCCCAAAAGCTTCTTACTTGTGGGTGTTAATAATGTCCGGCGATAGGCATCTGCTGCTTTCTTAATGGCTTCGGCTTGAGTGGGATAGGGATGAATAACACTACTGAGTTTACTCAAACCAATCTTATTCACAATGGCGGTGGTGATTTCCGAAATCATCTCTCCTGCATGACGAGCGACTATAGTTGCACCCAGAATTTCATCAGAACCCTTTTTGTGAATAATTTTCACAAAACCTGCCGTTTCACCATCTGCGATCGCTCGATCAACATGACTAAAATCGATTTTAATGGTATTAATATTTATACCCATCTCCTGTGCGTCCTTTTCATACATTCCCACATGGGCAATTTCCGGGTCTGTAAATGTGACCCAAGGCATGACTAAATTACTGAGTTTGTAACGCCCCAAACCAAAGGGAGAAAAGAGAGTATTTTTAATCACAATCCTTGCTGCTGCGTCTGCTGCATGGGTGAACTTCCAATTCATACAGATATCTCCAGCAGCGTATATTTTGGGGTTGGAGGTTTGCAAATAATCATTGACTTGCACTCCTCTGCGCCTATCATATGTAACACCTACCCCCTCTAAATTTAATCCTTCCACATTGGGGACTCGCCCTGCACCTACCAAAATCTCATCTACGGTAACAGAATCCCTATGACCATTACAATTGAAGTAGATTCTTTTACCATTGTCTACAGTTTCTACCAGTTCTAAATCACAACCCAGTACTAAACGAATACCTTCTTGCTCAAAGACCTTTTGCACAATCTCTGCTGCATCTGTATCTTCCTTATTCAGGATGTGGGAACCGCGATGGAATAGCACCACCTCACAACCCAAACGCCGGAAAGCTTGTGCTAATTCACTACCAATGGGTCCACCGCCAATCACTGCTAATCGCTGGGGTTTTTGCACCAGGGAAAATACGGTTTCATTGGTTAAATATCCGGCTTCTTCTATACCAGTAATTCCAGGATGTAAAGCCCTAGCACCAGTGGCAATTACCGCCTTTTTATATCGGAGAGTGTGCTCACCAACTTGGACAATACCATCTTCTGCAAATCTACCTTCCCCTAAGAAAACATCAACTCCCAAGTTTTGAAACCGGGGTGCAGAGTCGACATGACTAATACCCGCCCTTAATCGTCGCATTCTTGCCATCACAGCAGGAAAATCCACTTCAATGTGTTCTGGAGATTTAATCCCAAATGGGTCTGCATCCCGAATATCAGCTACCACACGGGAGGAACGAATCACACATTTGGAAGGTACACAACCCACATTTAAGCAATCCCCACCCATGAGATGTTTTTCAATTAAGGCTACCTTTAAACCTAAGTCTAAACCGGCTGCACCTGCTGCAACTACTAATCCCGCAGTTCCTGCACCTATTACCACTAAGTCATAACAATCAGCAGGGTGAGGATTTATCCAATCTGGTGGATGAACGTAAGAAATTAATTTTTGATTATGCTCATCCATTGGTGGGAATGAGACTCTCTCGAAGGCGGAGTTGGACATCTGCTATTCCTGATATGATTTTAGATTTTGGATTTTAAATTGGGAGATTGGGCATTCTTATACCATTTTGAAAAAGAATGCCACAAAAGGGGAAGGATTGTCTTGATTGTTAAGTACGATGGCTTTGTATCTTCAAAGAAGTGTGTAAATAATAAAATTTATCGGGAAACTACAACACGATTCAACTCACCAGGAGTGAGGTGGGAGTGGACAACTTGACCATCAACAAACCAAGCTATTCTTTGGGTATGACGAGCCACATCTAACTCATGAGTTACCATCACCACAGTCATTCCACTCCGATTGAGTTCCCCAAAAATTGCTAATACTTCTTGAGTTGTATGGGTATCAAGTGCCCCTGTAGGTTCATCCGCCAAGAGTAAAACTGGGTTATTAACAATAGCACGGGCGATCGCTACCCTTTGTTGTTGTCCTCCAGAAAGTTGGGTCGGTTTATTAGATAGGCGTGTTCCTAAACCAACCCTAATCAGGGCTTCTGTGGCTCTGTCATGGCGCTCTTTAGCTGATACACTGGCATACACCATCGGTAGCATGACATTTTCTAATGCGCTAAGTTGAGGTAAAAGATGGAATTGCTGGAACACAAAGCCAATTTTTTGATTGCGAATATGAGCTAATTGCTTATCATCCATTTGGGCAACATCTATATCATCTAAATAATAATTGCCAGAGGTGGGACGATCTAGACAACCAATAATATTCATGGCTGTGGACTTCCCAGAACCGGATGGCCCCATAATGGAACAATATTCACCTGTTTCTACAATTAAATTAACATCGTTCAGTGCCCGGACTTCCGTGTCACCACTACCATATATCTTAAAAATATGCTCTAGGTTAATAATTTTTTTAGTCGGTGTAGGGACTGTTGGCAATTCTTGGGTATTAAGATTTTGGCTCATAGCTACCACGGCATCAGATAAGATTATTCTATCTGCCGAAAGATTGAGGATGCTTCTTTGCGAATATCTTTATAGACAAATTAAAACGAAATAGGTTCCGCATGATGACGGAACCTATACTGCGATCAAGATACTCCGATACCTTTGCTTTTATTAACTCACACTGGAAACTGAGTAAGCGACAAAAATTAACCCACCAATTAAGGCTGCACCTAAAATGCCCAGAAAAATATAATTGCGTTTTTGGTTTGCTGTTGGTGGTTCTGCTTGGTAAACTTTGGGTTCACGAGCAAAATTATTCAGACGACCACCTTCTTCGCTTGTGTAGGGCATAAATAAATTCCTTTCTCCAGTTTTTTGTATTATGTTACAAAAAAGTAATTTTTGTTCTAACTTAGGGAGACAATTTTTAATATTTCTTAACCTAATTGACAATAGTTCCAGTTAAGGGAGAAGAGGCACTAGCATAGCTTTTCATGGGCATTCTGCCAGCTAAATATGCCGTTCTTCCCGCCACTGCTGCTAAATTCATGGCATAAGCCATTGCTGGAGGGTTATGGGAGAGAGCAATCGCACTATTAATTAATAAAGCATCTGCACCCATTTCCATCGCCTGTGCTGCCTCGGATGGGGAACCAATACCTGCATCTACAACTACTGGGATTTGAGCATTTTCAATAATAATTTGAATGTTGCTAGCTGTTTTTAAACCTTGTCCCGAACCTATGGGTGCAGCTAAGGGCATGACTGTAGCACAGCCCACTTCTTCTAAACGCTTGGCTAACATGGGATCGGCATTTATATAGGGCAACACTGCAAATCCTTCTTTAACTAATTGTTCTGCGGCTGATAGAGTACCAATGGGGTCTGGGAGTAAATATTTAGTATCGGGTATCACTTCTAACTTGACAAAATTATTGTCTTCTTGTCCCAAAAGTTTTGCCATTTCCCTACCCAGACGGGCAACCCGAATTGCTTCTTCGGCGGTTTTACAGCCTGCGGTGTTAGGAAGCATCCAAATTTTCTGCCAATCTAAGGCTTCTGCTAAACCTTCATGTCCGGGAGCATTGGTTTGTACTCGTCTGACAGCAACGGTGACAATTTGACAACCACTAGCAACAACACTATGTTGCATTTGTTCAATGCTACGATATTTACCCGTTCCAGTCATTAATCGGGAGGTAAAGGTTTTACCACCAATGGTGAGGGCTGTATCTTGGCTGGAAAGCTGAAAGTTGTTATTAGGAAGGGTAAGGGGAAGATGGGGAGAATGGGCAAGCATGGGGGAATTAGTCGGTGATGAAGATTGAAAACGGGAGTAATGGAAGTGAGAAAGCAGGGGATCGGACTTTTGCTCACCAATTAAATCTGCAATTAAGTTAGCTGTAATCGGTGCTAGAAGAATGCCATTACGGTAATGTCCTGTGGCAAAGGTAAAGTTATCACAGTTACTAGTCCCCAGTATGGGCAACTCATCGGTAGTGGCGGGACGAAATCCCCACCAAAATTCTTCAATGGGGTATTCCTGTAATTGGGGATATAGACGAATTGCTGCTGTGAGTAGTGTTTGGATGCCATTGGGGGTATTGTGGGGAGTAAAACCAACATCTTCACTGGTAGCACCAATAATAATTCTGCGCTCCCGTCTTGGTACTATGTAAATATTTTCCCCAAATAAAACCCTGTTTAAGGGTAATGTAGGCAGAAATTCCGGAACTCGCAGACTGAGCATTTGTCCTTTAATCGGCTTTACAGGTAAGGGAAACAATTGATTCGACCAAGCTCCTGTAGCCATAATATAGTGGTCTGCTTTCAGTAAACCAGTGTTGGTTTGTACCCCTATAACCCGGCGCTGTTGTTGTAAAATTCCTTCTGCTTGAATACCTTCTTTTAATTCAATCCCTAAGGTTTTGACAGCTGTTAATAACACCTTGGCTAAGGCGCGGTTGTCTACCTGTCCATCTTCTGGATACCACCAACCTCCAACAACTTCCTTACCTAATTCTGATTGGTATTTATGTATGGCTTCCCTATCTAGCCAGTAACCGGGAGAGTCAGAGCCTGATTTGTCTTTGTTTTCATCCCGCTGATAAACTGGTGCGAGAATGCCACAGCACCAATAACCAGTGTTTAGCCCCGTAATTTCCTCTAGTTTACGAATCCATTCTGGGTATAAATTGCGCGATCGCCAACATAATTCCTGCATCGCTGTAACTGATATCCGCTCCGCATCTGGCGCTAACATCCCTGCTGCTGCGTGGGTAGCTGCGGCTTGAAAGTCCCGACTGATTACGGTGGGTGATGCTCCCCGCAATTTTAGTTCAATGGCGATCGCTAAACCGATAACACCGCCACCAATAATCAAAATGTCACGAGTCATTAGTCAAATAATTTTGGATTTTGCAAACTTTTCAAGACGGATTTTGGATTGACCGAAAAAGAATCTCTTGACTATTTTTATAATGTATTTCAGCCTGGTATAGTAATTTCATTCTTGCATTGCAATTTAAATCTTATCACTGAATGTCATCCACCCGAAATGAGTGGATGATATATAACAGAGGCATATTCGATAAATGAGAAAAATATTTAATATCTTGAGTAAAAAATTCACAGATGATAATTTTATGCACCTTATTGAAGATATAGAGGTGTTTGTTTCTAAGATACTTTCTATCGCTATGGTAATTGTAATTGCTGTGGCTGTATTTGACTTAGGGGTATATTTAGTTAATGAATTATGGACCACTGATTATGGTAAATTTAACAAAGTATTATTTAACCTGTTTGGGTTGTTTTTAAATATTCTCATTGCTTTAGAAATTCTCGAAAATATTACGGCATATCTTCGTAAACACGTTGTTCAAGTAGAATTAGTAATTGTTACTTCTTTAATTGCCATTGCGAGAAAAATTATTATTCTTGATTTAACTAAAGTCAAAGGAATAGATATTATTGGCTTAGCAACAGCTATACTTGCTTTATCAATCAGTTATTGGATTATTCGCACTAGCACAAAAAATTAAGGCGTTGCATAAATGGATTTACCAATTATTTATCATCCTAACTATGTAGCTCCTATTCCGACAAATCATCGCTTTCCTATGGCTAAATTTCAGCAGTTATACGAGCTATTGTTAGCTGATGGTGTGGCAGAAACAGAACAATTTTATACTCCTGAACGCCCCTCTGAAAAATTAATTGAACTAATTCATACTCCAGAATATGTACAAGCTTACTGCCAAGGAAACCTGGAAAATAAAGAACAAAGACGTATCGGTTTACCTTGGAGTTTAGCCTTAGCAAATCGTACTTGTGTTGCAGTAGGTGGTACGATTTTGGCAGCAGAGTTGGCTTTGCAGAAGGGTATGGCTTGCAATACTGCTGGTGGAACCCATCATGCTTTTCCTAGTTATGGATCTGGATTTTGTATTTTCAATGATTTAGCGATCGCTAGTCGTGTTTTACAAACCCAGGGAATTGTAGAAACTATTCTCATTGTAGATTTAGATGTGCATCAGGGAGATGGCACTGCTTTTATTTTTCAAGGGGATGATAGTGTATTTACTTTTTCTATGCACTGTGAAGTGAATTTTCCCAGAACTAAGCAGCAAAGTGATATAGATGTACCTTTAAGTGTAGGTATGGAAGATGATGAATATTTACAAACCCTGGCGAGTTATCTTCCTGATTTATTATCTCAAATCAAACCAGATTTAGTTCTATATGATGCTGGTGTTGATCCTCATATTGGAGATAAGTTGGGAAAATTAGCTTTAACTGATACAGGTATTTATCGTCGAGAAATGCAAGTTTTAAGTACCTGTGTGGCTGGGGGTTATCCCATCGCCTGTGTAATTGGTGGTGGTTACACTGATGATATGAAGTCTTTGGTTTATCGTCATTCTCTACTACATCGTGCTGCTAATCAGGTTTATCAGCAATATCGATTGTAGGGGATGTCATTTCAGTTATCAGTTATCAGTTATCAGTTACCTCATCGATAAATCGAGGGGCTTGAAACTCAGAAAAAATTTTTGACTCTCCACGGATAAATCCGGGGGCTTGTATCCAGTCTATTTTTTGTTCAGGAGAGTGTGGGGAGATGAGGAGATGAGGAGATAGGGAGAAAGGGGAACTTCCACGAATAAATTATACTGTGGGCGAATCGGTTGGGGGAGTATGACCAATGTATGCCTACATAGGGTTTGCTGAATAACTGAAAAATATTGATTTATCAATGCTTTGAGGCTATTTTATTGGGGACTAAGTGCGAGGACATTAGGATTTTAGGTTTAAAATCCTTGCATCTGTTATTTTTTCTGGCAAAAAGAATAGAAATAAAGAGGCTGGAATTACTCCCCACTCCCTACTCCCCACTCTCTACTCTCTACTCCCTACTCCCTACTCCTCACTTCCTACTCCCACCAAAAGACTTTTATGCCTAACGGCACGCTCCGCGAACAGCAAGCCCTATATACCAAATATTTCAGCGCGTTTCAACCTGCTTGGTTTATTAGCCCGCAATTCATTGCAGGGCGGGAAAGAAGTGCAAAACGAGGTTTTCAGGGTGATGTTTTTGACCCGTGAGTAAAGACCTTATTTTCCATATTTCACCATTAAAAAAGACAAAACACTTTCCCCTAATGTCTCTCTACAATACATAAAATCTAGGAATATCAACCTCATTCAAGCTTGTATAATTGGTGCTTTAATAGATTACATCCTAGACGTAATTTTTAGTTTATAGATACTCCTATTTAAATAATCATGATGCCCTATAAACCTCTATTTATAAGTTGCTAAAGGTAATAAGAATAGAGCTTAAAGATTAGCATTTACCATCATTTCAAAAAAAGACATAACGGTTTACATTGCGGCTATAAATACACTTTAAAAGGCTTGCACATCAAGGAAATATGCGTAAATATATATTCAAGAGGCAAGCGAAACAAAACGCTTAACTCAAACAAAAGAATAACAAGTACAAAATTTTTATTTTTCTCGTTATTCAACAATTATCTAGCAACAAACAACACTATTTAAGGTACAAATCATGTCTAAATTAGCAGTTCGCGATCTAACTCCTTCCACTTTAGAAGTAGCAAATGAGAAGGTCGTCGGTGGTTTTCTGGACAAGTATGACATTGGCAAGTACATCGACAAAAGCACTGATTTTAACTTTGACATTGACATTGAAAATTTATTTGTAATTAATGAGATGATTATCCTCGACGGTGGTATTGGCATTCTAAACGCCTAGATATTTGTATTGGGAATAGCTGAAAATCTTTTTTGGTTAATTTGTAAGCATCAAAGCTTAACAAAAAAACCTATTTACAGTGATTTGTAACATCACATAGAAAGGATTCCAAAATACTTTTGAGTAATTTTTAGATATTCTCTCGACTTGAATTTACCCATAAACAATGGGTAAATTCAAGTCAATTCAAGTGTTATCCGTTTAATTTTTTTGATTACAACATCTAGTATTCAAGAGTAAAAATGTCTAAAATTACAATTCAATATCTGAAACTTTCTATTATCGAATCTATAGATAATCAATAAATATTAGGTGGAAATACCATAGACTAATCTACCACAATCAATGATATATCAATTCTTTTCAGTTATCAGAATATTATTGGGGATAATGCAATAGGGTTTCAAATTAACTTTAACTTTGAATTTGACTTCGTTCTCGTTTTTCAATCTATTTTCAAAATTTATTTATAAGGAGTTTCGTAAAACTCTTTCTCTTTCTGCATCCTACTCTCATTCCTAATTATTGGGCGCAAGCATTC
>NZ_FYBH01000192.1 GCF_900185595.1 Calothrix rhizosoleniae SC01 | reverse complement strand
TAGTTGATAGTTGACAGTTGGTAGTTAAATCTCCTTCACTCCTTCCCCATCCCCCACAACCCATCCCCTATCTCCTAAACCGTTGGCGTAGCCGCCCAGCAAAGGGTTAAGGCGTGTTTTCAATTTTGGATTTTGGATTTTGGACTTCGTCATGAGCTCAGACATTCAGAGTTCGGCAAGCTCACCCGAGCCGTGAAGCTCAGTCGAGCCGTCGAACGATTTTAGATTGACCCTATGTCAGAAGCCGAATGCTGGTGATATTTTGGGTCTAAACAACCCTATCCGAATTTACGCCGTACAGTACTAGCAAATTCCTGATATGTTTGACTTTGGGCAGCTTTGATATTAATTAGTAAAAAACCCGTGCCGATTTATCCGTGGAAAAAGCACAAATGATGTAATCAATTATCCAATTGATTACAGGAGAAAAGAGGGGATAAATCGTCTAATAAAAGAAATTATCTTCACTTTTAGTGACGATAAATTGAATCCAGAGGACGGGGATAGTACAATATCGTCGAGAGACCACAGAGCCAAAGATTTATCTGGATTACTACCAGTATCATCTGAAGGATCGCTAAAAACTAATTTTGGGGGACCAAAATTAAAAGGAGGTTTTTCAAAATTTAAAGGTCTCCAGGAACCACTAGGTACGTTTTTATTGACAGAAACGTGAGGATAAATAGTGGTCAGGAGATAAGTAGATTTACTACGCTTAAATATTTCTAAAGCACGGAAGATATCACTAAAAGAAAGATGTACTAGTCCATCTCGGCAATGAATTAAATCTACAGTTGGTAAGTTAGTTCTGGTTAAATCTGCTGTTTTGAAAGTGATTCCCGGTTTTCCGTATTTAGTTTGAGCATGTTCAATTACTTGAGGAACAATGTCTAATCCTAGGTAATCAATGCCATCCAAGGGAACCTGACTCATCCAGTTAAAATCCCCACAGGGAGCATCTACCATAGATTTGATGTTCAGCTCTTGAAGCAAAGTTGACAGAGACTCTCGTACTTTTGCAGTTAGTGCGACTTCAGATCCACGACCGGATAAAGATTCTGAACTCTGCCAGAGATTAACCTGATAAATATAAGAAAATACGTTGCTCAAAGACATAGGATTTTGTTGTTAACTGGCAGATACTCAATAGTTTCAACTATCCCAGACTTTTAAAAGCTGGGATTAAATTAGTATAAAAGAGTTTTTGAACATCCATAATTAATTTTCACCAGATTCCTAATACTTAAACCCGTCTATGTTGAAACCTGGAGGTTCTGATTATTTGGATGTGTGATTGCGACGTAGGGAAGCAATCCCAAATTCATAGCTTTAAAACTACGGTTCTCAAGATCGATGAGGTTTAATATCCAATATTCCCATATCTCCATCTAAGGTTACTTCCACACCCACTGGTAAAGCAGCATTGCCAGCTTCATGACCAAATGGTAAATTTGACACTATAGGAATACCCAAATCACCCAAGCGATCGCGTAACACTTCTTCTACACTAAAACTGGGAATATTGGCTGGTGGTTCGCACTGACTAAAGTTACCTAAAGCTATACCCTTAACTTGGGAGAAAAAACCGCTCATCCGCCACTGGGTAAGCATTCTATCGATGCGGTAGGGAGCCTCCATTACATCTTCAAAGGCAAGAATCACCCCTTCTAAATCTGGTTGGTGAGATGTACCCAAAAGGTGAGTTGCAACTGTCAAATTGGCAGGGAGTAACATCCCAGTTGCTACACCTCCCCCCCAACCAGAACCTGACAAGAGTGAGAGAGAACCACCTTCGACACAATCAAATAGTCTTTGTCTCGACCATTCTGGCTCATTCGCAATGGTAGTCAATATGGGGCCATGAATACTGACAATACCAACATGAAATAGACTCCACAACAGGGCAGTGATATCAGAAAAGCCAATTAGCCATTTAGGGTGAGAGATCTGTTTTCCCCAATCCCATGCTTCTAATATCCGCGTACTACCAAACCCACCCCTAGCACAGAGAATACCCCGACATTCTGGATCTTGCCATGTGGTTGTTAGATGTTGACGACGGGCTTCGTCTTTACCTGCTAAGTATCCCCACTTGTCATCTATCTCTGGAATGATTTCTACTCGATAACCACGCGATCGCCAAATTTCTACACCTTGTTCAAAGGCTGTCAGTTCTCGTAAACAGCCACTAGGAGCAATTACTCGCAGTAAGTCCCCTGGCTTGAGGGGTGGGGGAATAATTTTGTTACTTCTCATACCCATTTTAGATTTTAGATTGTGAAATAGATACTGGGTAAGCTTTTAAGCAATCCATGTGTAGCGATCATTTTTACCAACAAATAATTCAGTTATCGAAATATTAGGGTCTAAAACCTTGCTTTTTGAGGTGGAATGTTTTTGGGACGAGGTTTGAATCCCAGTCACAAAAACAAATTTATTACTTATTACTTATTACTTATTACTTAATTCAACACTCCTCACTGCTGATGCTAAAATTTTACCGAACCATTTTTCGCAGCGATCGCCCAGTGCTTCGAGGGAAAATTCCGTTTCTGCTTGTTGGCGACATCGATGGCGACTAATCTCATCTAAGCGAGATACAGCCTCTACTAAGCCAGGAATACTATCAGGTGTGACCAAAAACCCTGTTTCTCCATCCTGTATAATTTCTGCTGGGCCTCCACGTTCATAGGAAATCACTGGAACACCGCAAGCTAAGGCTTCTATGGCAACATTACCAAAAGCCTCTACCCAACGGTGAGTCATCAATAATGCTTGACATTCTCTGACAATTTTCTGCATTTGGGTAGTTGGCAAAAATCCGAGATACTCTATTGGTGCTTGGGGGTAGTCTTGACAAATTTGCTGCCAATAAGATTCATCCTGGAGTTTGCCCATAATTTTTAAGGGGATGTTAGTTTTATACGATAATGCCACAGCATCTTCTAAACCCTTTTCTGGGGAAATGCGACCAATCCAAACCAATTGCTGCTTTGGTTGGGGACAAAAATCATACAAAGAAACATCAATACCATTACTTAAAATATGTAGGGGTGAGTTCAGTCCGGGAAAAGTAGCTGCTTGATGGTAACTATGAAAGCCAAGGGTATGGGGAAATTTTTTGTCCACCTTAGCAATAATCCCATCCATAGCATGAGAAAGAGAACCCATACTGACCAAATGAGCGATCGGGCTTTGGCAAAATGGTGTTAAGTAAAATGGCAGCCAATCATAGGCAAAATTGACAATTAAATCATATTCTGATTCAACCTCATGTACATATTCCCACATATTTGCTAACAGGGAATTTTCTGGCATCGTAATGGCATCTGTACGTTCCTGGCTTTGGGCAATAATTTGTAAGTTACCGGGAATTTGGACTATGGGAATATGTTCCCAGGTCGAACCTGCTGGTGCAACTACTTGTAATTGATGATGCCGTTGCAGCATTTGTTGGGCAATGTTATGCAGAGTCAGTTCTACACCACCACCTAGTCCTGTACCTAATGCTCCCACGGGGGTCGATACGAACAGTAATTTCCAAGATTTGATCACGGATTAATATGGATTTAAGGATTACACAGATTGGGGTTAGGAAGATGAGGAATTAGGAAAGTGGTGAGAATTTCTATTTCGATGTTGCTGTTGCTTCTATCTTGCCAGTTACCCAGGTAATTGTATTGTAATTGCTGTTGGAATAGTTGCAAAAAAAGGTTTTGGGTTGAATGTTCCCGTTGTCCTACCTGGTTCATGGCAATCCCTGATAGTAAGAATTCTTGATTTAACTAGCTTTAAATTTTACCAGAAGTGTAACGAGAGGGTGAAAGCTCCTGAACCCGTAGCATCTTTTTAGAATCCCCTCGCCTTCAGACAGGGGAACAGTCAAACTTGGTTTTAACCAACTTTAGGGGTAAAAGTCCCCTGCTTCTAAAAGCAGCGCGTTTTGCGTCGGGGTAAAATCTCCGTTGCAAAACGTAATTCTAAATTCTAAATTCTAAATTCTTTTAAGTTGTGTCATCTCTATCTGGGCACTGAGTATAGGCGGATGGAGTGATATTATTGCCATAATATAGGTGCGGCCAACAAATACAAGGACAAGTAATAATGGTTAGCAGCCTGAAAGAGCTTATTTATGAGCCAGAATTGGGTAATAATGACGATCCAGAAGAAATATTTATTAGCAGTGGTGTAAGTTGGGAAAATTACGAAGCATTATTAGTTAAGCTTGCAGAAAATTCACATTACCGGGTTACTTTTTTAGATGGAATATTAGAAATTGTCTCACCGTCGATTAGACATGAAAAAATCAAAACGAATTTGGGGATGTTGTTAGAGCGTTTCTTTTACAACAAACGTATTCGTTTTGTACCGATGGGGAGTTCTACTTTTAAAAATAAAGCTAAAAAAGCAGGTGCGGAACCAGATGAATGTTATTGCATAGGAGAAGAGAAAGGTGTACCGGATTTAGTTATAGAAGTAGTGATCACAAGTGGTAATATTAGCAAGTTGGAAATTTACCGCAGATTGGGAGTTACAGAAGTTTGGTTTTGGGAAAGAAATGAGATTAAGTTATATCGTCTGCGAGATAATTCCCAAAATGAGCAAGCGATTGTTTACCCAGATACCTATGGTTATGAGCAAGTTAATAGAAGTGAAATTTTGCCAGAATTGGATATTTCTTTGTTAGAACAATGTGTTTCAATTACAGATTCCATTGAAGCTATTGACGCATTTGAACAGGGATTAAACGGATTATCCAAAGGTTAGGATTTTCCTACCAAAGTTTAATTTAACTCCTTCTGGATTGGGTAAAGTTGCGAGACTTGGTGGTGCGATCGCTATAATAAAACCAGTGTCACTGAGGAATTGAACCTCCCTATAATGCACAAATTCCAACTGAAAGGTGATGCTATGCAAACCAAACTTCAAGAGCAACTTTCCTCTGCTGATGCTGAAGTGATTTTAGGTCGATTGCCTGAGCGAATTCGTGCAGCTTTAGTCAACCGTGCTGCTGAAATAGATTATCCCATTGAATCAGTAGTTGAAATGGCAATTGCCAGCTTCCTTGATAGTGAAGCATTGGGGTTTGCAGATTGTAAACCAGGACGTGGACAGTAAAAATGCAGTAATTACTAGAACGAATACTCCTAAAGTAAAAGCTAAAAGGCTTTGAATGGTTACACCATCGGTTAATTGGGTTTTGTCGAAAATTCCGTTTAATATCCTAATTAGGAATGTTATACGGAAAATTTCTTTATAAACCTAAAGATTATACGGAATCCTTCCGTATAATTAAGATAGTTAGGCAGATAGCTGTTTCAAACAAGAAGCAATTTTCCATAGCAGTTGAACAAAGACTTAGTTTATGAACAACTTTATAGAAGCTCTCAATAATTATGCTGCACTCATCAATGTTGCTCTGTTTGCTACTATATTAGGGTTTCTATTCCGTCTGAGTAATCTTTCTCGTACCTACCTGCGAGACAAATACGGGGCAGAACTTGCTGCTCGAGATGCAAATATAGCTGCACTCCAAGCTGAGAGAAATAGCCTGAGTATTAGGCTGGATAGTAGAACAGAACAACTTCAAGGGAAGTTGGATGTACTTGAATATCAGCTTGCATATTTTCAGCGAATTGCCGATCTTCCCGATGACAAACGAGTTGAAGCAATTAAATACGAGTATGAGTCTAAAATTAAGAAGCTTGAGATACGAGAAGCTGAGCTGGAAGAAGAAAGCACAGAGAAAGAAAAGTTACGCCAAGAGCTAGATCGGCTACGCTCTGACGCGAAACAGTTTATTAAAATTGACAAGCTATATCTTGATACAGCTCTTAAAATTATACCGAAAATTGTTAACATTGTTGGTTTTTAAGAACTGCGGCATAAGAGCCTTGGATTCAAGATCCCATTTTTAGACCAGGGTGAGATGTTTAAGTTTTTGTCTGGATTGGGAATGTAATCTGCTTGTGGTGGTAGATATTATTCGTTTTACGATCGCAAAGCGATCAAAGCGACTCCCACGGAGTATCCCCGCATTTCTCACGAACATTGCCCTCACTATGGCATGATATGACAAACAATTAGTTAATATACAAACAACGAGCGTGGAGGGATTCGAACCCCCGACCTACAGAACCGGAATCTGTTGCTCTATCCACTGAGCCACACGCCCTCGAATGCATGTAGTATAGCACCCTTATGATTAAATTTGTAGTTGCTTGAGGAATTATAGGTAATTTGCTGGGTTGACGGGAGTACCATTTTTACGAACTTCAAAGTGGAGATGGGGACCTGTGGATAAACCAGTGGAGCCGACAGCTGCGATCGCTTGTCCTCGCTTGACTGTTTGTCCTTCACTCACGTGCAAATTACTACTATGTCCGTAGAGGGTACTAATCCCTTTCCCGTGGTTAATAATCACAGTTTTGCCATAACCACCATACCAACCAGAGAAAATCACTGTTCCTGAGTCTGCTGCTCTGATGGGGCTACCTTGGCTAGCGGCAAAGTCTAGTCCAGAGTGAAAGCGGCGACGACGGAGGATGGGATGGATACGCCAACCAAAGGGACTGCTGATTCTTCCTAAACTTGGGTATATAAAAATACCTATTCCACGAGTAAAAATACTGGTGCGGCTCCTGGCTTTAGCTGCGGCTTCCCTGGCTTTAGCTTCGGAAATTTTGCGCTGAATTAAGGTGGTAATTGCCTGTGATTCCCTCTCTAACTGATTTTGAGCTGCTGTTAAGGCTGTGCGATCGCTATTGAGGCGTTGAATTAAATTTGCTTGTAAATTAGCCTGTTCTTGATAGTTGGCTTTTTGTGCCAATAATTGCTGTCTAATCAAGTAAATTTCGTTCTTTTTCCCTTCTACCTGGGTTTTCTGGTTTTCGATTTGTTCAGCCTGTTCCGTCAGGGTTGCCAAATTTTTTTGGTCTGCCTGATAAACTAATTTCAGCTGGTGACGACGACTGAGAAAATCATTAAAATTATGGCTCTGCAATAAAACTGCCCATCCTTGACCAATGGGAGAACGTTGTAGATAGCGTAATCGAGCAATGGTAGCTTGTTGATGTTTCCGGAAAGCAACTTCTGCGGTGGCTAAATCTGCTTGTAAACTTTGGAGCAAATTTGTTGCCTGTTGCAGTCTAAATTCACTATCTTTAATGTTGCTGTTAGTAACTTTGAGGTTAGTCTCTAATCCTGTCAGTCTTTTTTCTGCTTCTTTTTGTAAATTAGTTAAGCGATCGCTTTCTTGTTTGACATTCTGACGTTGTTTATTAATTTGTTGTCGCTGCTGTTTGAGGCTATCGATGGAGTTAGTAGCTACCCGAGAAACTGCATTAACTGACAATAGAGGATGAAATATCAATAATAAGCAGATAATGCCACTCCATAGCAGCATTATCCGAGATGAGATTTTTTGCTTAGACAACCATGCAGATTTCATCCTGCTGACATCATCCTTTAACCTGCATACTGTTATTCGGCAGATGCTAACACAACTATTGCCAAAATGTCAGCATTGAATGACTATGTGAGGAAATAGAGGATAAAAATGTAATTTTTGCCTACGCCTGTGAACACAAATGCTAAAGCCAACATTAAGCTAATTATTCTGCAAATATGGAAAAATAAGAACTAATACTCGGAAATGATTTGTCAAATACCCAACTGAAAAAGCAAGGTAATCCCTGTAATCGTTGAGAAGTAGGCATTCTCAATTAGACTCACCACAGTGAAAAAAGAAGAACAAAAGTCCCTGCTCATGTATTCCTTGGTTATTCCTGGGTTAATTATAATTGGTTCATCCATTTTCTTGTTTAACCGTGATTATTCTGCTTTAGTCAGGGCAGAAAATGACCTATCAAATAGAGTTAATAGAATTACCAGGCGTTCTGATAGGCGTTCTGATAGGCGTTTAGAGTTAGCCTATCATCGGACAAAAGTACAACGTGTTAGTGTAGTTACTGATCAAATTTGGGGTTTAGTTGGCGGTATAATTACTGCTATTGGTGTCCACGGCATAGTCACAAGTATGGATACTTCCAGCAAGAGTCAGAGCTCCAGCCAGGGGGAAAGCCGGGGGGACAGAAGATAGACCATTATTCTGACTGAAGAATAAAAGGATACAAGCCCCTGAGTTTGGGCAGGGGAGCAGGGAGCAGGGAGCAGGGGGGAAAACTCATTTCTGCTGCTTCTTCTGGTCAATCCAAAATCTAAAATCCAAAATTGTTTCACCTATCTACCAACTTGTTTTCCAAGTTTCCAAATCAGTCAAAGAGCGATCGCGGTAAACTCCATAACGTTCCCGCTTATTTTTTATCTTCTTACCTAGCTCTGGTATAATTCCAAAATTAGGAGGCATGGGCTGGAAGTGTTTAGGAGAAGCGGAACTGATAAAATCAAATAATGCCCCCATCATGGTGGTTGGCGGTTGGCTTAAAGGTGTTTTCCCTAAAGCCAATCTTGCTGCATTAGCTCCAGCTAACCAACCACCCGCAGCCGCAGCAGTATAACCTTCTGTTCCAATTAATTGTCCTGCTGCTAATAAGTTGGGACGTTGTTTAAATTGTAAAGTTGGTAACATTAACTGGGGTGCATTAATAAAAGTATTGCGGTGCATCACTCCCAAACGCACAAATTCTGCTGATGCTAAACCCGGAATTAAGCGAAATATGCGTTTTTGCTCTCCCCAACGTAGGTTTGTTTGAAAACCTACCATGTTCCAAAGTTTACCCGCTTTGTCTTCCTGTCGCAGTTGTACCACTGCATAGGAACGTTCCCCTGTACGACTATCTGACAAGCCAACTGGTTTTAGGGGACCATAACGCATGGTATCTTCTCCCCTCCTAGCCTGTTCTTCAATGGGTAAACAAGCCTCAAAAAATTTGGCTGATTCCCTTTCAAAGTCTTTTAATTCTACCTGCTCGCCGTTACTCAACTCTTGCCAAAAGTGTAAATACTGCTCCTGATTCATGGGACAGTTAAGATAAGCTGCTTCACCTTTGTCATAGCGGGAAGCCATAAAAGCAATATCCCGGTTAATGGATTCTCCCACAATAATTGGGCTAGCAGCATCAAAAAAGCTCAGATATTCCATCCCTGTAAACCGGTGTAAATCTGATGCTAAGTCAGGACTGGTTAAAGGGCCAGTTGCTAATACTACAATACCTTCAGGGATTGCACTTATTTCTTGTCGCCGCAATTCAACTAAAGGATGTGCGGCTAAAGTCGTGGTTAAATCTTGGCTAAATTGTCCTCTATCCACAGCCAAAGCACCACCAGCTGGAACCATATGCTCGTCAGCCTTGCCAATAACAATCGAGCCTAAACGCCGCAACTCTTCATGCAATAATCCCGCCGCCCGATCGCTTGCCATTGCGCCAAAGGAATTACTACAAACCAATTCTGCCAAATGTTCTGTATGGTGTGCCCCACTGAAGCGTTGGGGGCGCATTTCATGTAAAATCACCGGGATGCCAGCCTGGGCAATTTGCCAAGCTGCTTCCGTTCCTGCTAATCCACCTCCAATGACTTGAATCGGTTGTTGTTCCATAATTTTTAGATACTCAGTATTTTGCTCCAAGTTTAATTTAGTTATTCAGTTAATAGATGTTGGTTTAGGGAACACCAAAAAATGAATTCACCAATTTTGTCATCAAAACGATTTTCCTTCCCCCTGCTCCCTGCTCCCTTACATACTTCCCTCCCAAATTTTAACAGTGTCTTTTAAGTGGTAATGATATTTCTGTAAAATATGCAAGACTCTACACATTTTTCCTCAAAGTCATGGGTAATTCTTTCGGACATCTTTTTCGAGTCACAACGTTTGGTGAATCTCACGGTGGCGGAGTAGGGGTTGCAATCGACGGTTGTCCTCCCAGGCTGGAGATTTCAGCCGAGGAAATTCAGGTAGAACTGGATCGCAGAAAACCGGGACAAAGTAAAATTACTACACCTAGGAAGGAAGCCGATCAATGTGAAATTATTTCGGGGATATTTGAGGGTAAAACTCTGGGTACTCCCATATCGATTGTGGTCAGGAATAAAAATATCCGCCCTCAAGATTATGATGAAATGGCGCAAAAATATCGCCCTTCCCATGCCGATGCCACCTATGATGCTAAATATGGTATTCGTAACTGGCAAGGTGGCGGTAGATCTTCCGCTAGGGAGACTATTGGTAGGGTAGCAGCTGGTGCGATCGCTAAAAAAATTCTCCGTCAAGTTGCTAATGTGGAAATCATTGGCTATGTAAAGCGGATCAAGGATTTAGAAGCTACTATTGACCACAATACTGTAACCCTAGAACAGGTAGAAAGCAATATTGTTCGCTGTCCCGATGCAGAATCTGCCGCCAGGATGATTGACTTAATCGAAACAATGCGTGATGAAGGTAATTCCATTGGTGGCGTGGTGGAATGTATAGCGCGGAATGTCCCTAAAGGATTAGGGATGCCAGTATTTGATAAGTTAGAGGCTGATATTGCTAAAGGTATCATGTCCCTTCCTGCTACTAAAGGATTTGAAATTGGTTCTGGGTTCCCAGGAACTTTGTTGAGTGGCTTTGAACACAACGATGAATTTTATATTGATGATCAAGGAGAAATTCGCACTGTAACCAACCGTTCTGGGGGCATTCAAGGAGGTATTTCTAATGGTGAGAATATTATTATCCGTGCAGCATTTAAGCCCACAGCAACTATTAGAAAGGAACAGAAAACTGTTGATAAGGAAGGGCAAGAAACTGTTTTAGCCGGTAAAGGTAGACACGATCCTTGCGTTTTACCCCGTGCTGTACCAATGGTAGAAGCAATGGTAGCAATTGTTTTGTGCGACCATTTATTACGATATTATGGGCAATGTAAGGTTTTGTGAGGGTATATTTAATAAATAATTATTCTGTAGGGGCATGGCATCAGCAAGATTATTTTATATGCCCAAATTATTACGGATGCTGTGCCCTTTGCTTCGATTAAATAATAGTCAAAATTATATTCATGGCTCTGACCTTTTTAGGATTAATAGCTGCAACTTTAACAACTGGTGCCTTTTTGCCCCAACTGCTGAAAACCTGGCAAACTAAATCAGCTAAAGATGTTTCTTTGGGAATGTTAATTACATTTATTATTGGTATTTTTTTATGGCTAATATATGGTCTAATACGCCAGGATATAGCAATTATTTTTGCCAATGCCATGACCTTATTTTTCAATCTAATAATTCTATGGCTGAAAATTAAATATAGGTAATAATTTCATGCCAATTCTTCTTCAATAGCTAGGGTTAATTCAGTCAGGTTGATTGGTTTGACAAAATAGCGACTAGCTCCCAGGTTCATAGCCTGTTCTCTATCGGACTCAAAAGCAAATGCAGATACAACTATTACGGGAATGATTTCTAAGCTAGGTTGTTGTTTAATTGATGCCAAAAGAGAATAACCATCAACATCTGGTAATTTCAGATCTAATAAAATTAACTGCGGCTGAAACTTCTCTATGGTATCGAAGAAATTACTCCCTGTTGACAAACATTGAATATGATATCCACAGTGACTGAGATAATCTCTCAGCAACATTCTATTGACATCATTGTCTTCCACCAGCAAAATTTTCTTAGCTGATGGACATGATAATGTTTGAGATGTGTGTAGTAAGTTTGCCGTCATTCTCCCTACTTTCCTAGTTGAAACTCCTCAGCCTCAAGCTATGAAGATTCTTGGTTCATAGTCCAACAATAATTTTGCAGGGTTGCTCCCATAAAGCTAGAACATGGAATTCCCCAACCTTATAAGATTCCCTATGCCTCACGGAACTTAATCAGTTCTGCAAGGTGTTAATAGCTGCATTAATATCTTATTTATTACATTTACGACATTTCATAAATGTATTCTTATCAGTAGTATTGCTTATACTTTAACAGACTATACTATCTGAAAATGTAAACTTTAGCAAAAATTTTTGTGAAATGTCAGCAAACTTTAGTTTTTTGTGATAATGAGTAACAGATTGACACTCCACGGTTAGGCTACGCTAAAACTTTTGTGTAGGAACATTAATACTTCTGATTCAATCACTCCCCAGAAATGATAATCTCCATTCCAGCTAATTAAATCTACAATTGGGTGATTTGAGGTAGTAATTTTATGCGAAAGCTGTATTTCTTAGTTCCTGGAACCGATGGTAAATTTGCTTGTGGTGGATTGTGGGCAGAATTAAAAGCCTTAGAACTTGCCAAACAAGTTTGTAGTGCGGATGTTGTAACTTATCGTCAACGGGAACCAGACAAGCTATTTTTAGATGATTTACTCCAGACAAAAAATCAAGATGAGCAAATTTTTGTTATTAGTTGGGGGTTTGATGTTCCTAAACTTTCTGCAAAATTGACTGGTTGTAATTTGGTTTACCATGCCCACACAGCAGGCTATGGTTTTAGTTTACCGGCAAGTATTCCTATTATTACGGTAAGTCGCAACAGTATGGGATATTGGGGACAAAAATCACCTAACTCCTTAATATATTATTTACCGAATCAAATCTCTGATGAGTTTCATAATTACCACCAAGAACGAGATATTGATGTCTTAGTTTTAGCCCGAAAATCATCTGAATATTTAATTAAGCAATTAGTGCCGGATTTACAACAACGGTGTAATGTCTTTGTGGTTAATTCTTATATAGATGATATGCCAGGGTTATTCAATCGAGCCAAAATTTATCTCTACGACTCTGCCGAATACTGGGCACAAAGGGGAGTCAGTGAGGGTTTTGGTTTACAACCCTTAGAGGCTCTTGCTTGTGGTTGTCACGTTTTTTCTAGTGTGAATGGTGGACTATCTGATTATTTAGATCCGGGATTTAATTGTTATAAAATTGCTGCTTATTCCCAAGAATTTGATATTCAACGTATTCTCAAAGTTCTAGCAAATTGGCAGCCTTTTTTACCAGAAACATTATTATCTGAATATCGTGCTCCTAATATTATTGCCAAGCTGCAATTTATTCTAGATGAAATAAATGTTTTTTTTGATAGTCAGAATAATCAGGTGCATTTAATTAATGAATTGACTCAAATGAGGTTAGCACAGCTTAAATTTAAGAGTATAGTTAGTAAAATTAATAAAAAATATTTCCTCAAGTAAGAAAATTCACAATTACCATTTTGCTCTATTTCTAATTATTCCAATTAATTTCCGTCGTGGGAGCCGGACAGCTCCCTCATAATCTTCTAGATTTTACCAATTCTGGCTGCCAATTTTTCCACCAATCCTAATTCCCGAATTTTAGACTTTACAGCTTCTCTGAAAGCTTTACTATCCCGCCAGTGAGATTGGAAATTGACGGACAAATCATCATATGCAGCATCCAGTGTTTGTCTAATTTCATTCCCATTTACCCAATCCACCTCTATCATCGCCTCTGCTACTCCCTGGAGATAAGCTACAGAGTTATCATTATCATTACTATCTGATGTTTGCTCCCATAGCTTTTCTGGTTCAACAATACCTAAAGCTGAAGCTATATGGTGTAGGTGTTCCGCAGTAAACTCATTTGGATATTCTTGTTTTAACAAATCAACTTGGGATTTGAAGTCATTTTCTAAATTCTGGGACGATCTCAGATATCCTTTAACTTGGAGCAGAGCTAAAGAAAATTTTCTGTTCATCTATTTTTATTGTGCAATTAAGCAAAACCGACTATATAGTAAAGGCAAGTAATAAGTAATAAGTAATAAGTAATAAGTGAGCCATTGCGGTGGAATAAATGTTGGATGATATGCACTTTAGACCAATTTGAAAAATGATTGTGACAAATGGAAAGAAAGAAAAGCTTATGTAGTAATTATTTCACAATCTAAAATCCAAAATCCAAAATGGTATTACTCTTACCGAGGCGCTAACCGGCGATAGGTTTTACGCACAAAATCTAAGATTGAGTAAGGTACTGGTATTCCGAGAGGGTAAAATATGGGCAGGTAGAGCCAGTAGTATGCTGTTTTTAAGTGATTCCATTTCAGACATTTATCTCTATGAAGAAAATCTGATACATCTACAACTAGTCCTCTACCTTGATACATCATTACATTTCGTCCGTGGATGTCATGGGGAACAAGACCGCGATCGCTGGCATAATCTAAAGCAGCATCAATATCCTGAATCACTTGTGGTGGAATACGTTGGCCAAAGTGCATACAGTCATAGAGGGTAGTTCCATACAGGCGTTTCAGCACTAGGAAGCTTTCTTGAGCATATAAGCACTCAGAAAAAGCTGGATGGGAACCCAAACGTTTGTATACTTCCCATTCTTCCTCAAAACCAGGTCTTCCAGGTGCATAAATTTTCACTACTTGTTCTGGATAATCAGGATGAAGTACCACCGCAGCATAGTTTCCTTTACCTATTAATTGCCAAGGTTCGGGAAGATAGTGAACTTCTACCGGATTGTGAGGATCTACGCTTTCGAGACGGAATTGAGGGAGTAATTGTTGATATATATTCTCAATCAGAGGATTCATGTGTACTTTATCCATAGAGATAAATATTTACTCAGGATTTGCTAAGGTGACACACTAACCAGGATAAATTATCACGACAAAATTTGGTTGCTTCATCTGCCAGAGGAAGTTTCTGTAATCATTTCAATTTCGGTCAATTTCGGAAATCTCCTGAATGCCCAAATCCGCAATTTCACATAAATAATTTTTTGTCAATAATCAAGTCCAAGAATACTTTTATCCATTCTTCATTGATGGAACTGGGATCTTAAATTGTTGTATACCTTATCCTCAAAGGATTTCCACTATTTGCATCTTTTCTTATTGGGAGTTGCAACCATATATAACATTTTGTGTACTTTTGTAAATTTATGTCAAACCTTGTAATTCTTAAGATTCTCTTAAGATTTTTGGTTTAATATTTATATTATGTTCTACAGCAAGATTTCAGCTGCTGAGGACTAAAAAGAGCGAACACACCGGAGATTTATCCTCATGAACTCTTCTACACTACGTCAATTATGGGCTTTGGTTGAAGAAACTCATAATACTACTCTCCTCAAATTTGGTGATGCTGAACTAGTGCAACAGCTACTCAAACAGCTGCAAAATAAGATTATTATGAGTCGCGAAGAGCTGAATACCATGAATACCTATTTGAATTCCAAGGTTTCATTAATTAGGGATTTAGCTCAGGCTGGTTCACTGTAGGAAAATTAAATATAATTCAAGATTAATTTTATGGTGGATACAGTGTATTGCTTGGTGCATCAAAAGGGATGATCCTGTCTTTTCTACCCTGTCTTCCTATGCTAATAGTCTACAATTTTTGCATGTTGGAACAGTTCACTATAAAGTCAAAAAAGTCAAATATATTTTTCTTATTCTTTAATAGAAATTACCTATGCAAATGAACCTGGTTTTTCCTCAAAACTGGGTTTATTTGCTTTATATAGCTATAGCCAGCCTTGATAGTTGATAGTTGATAGTCCTTTAGTCGAGCAATACTGTCCTAGCCAATATGTCCATTGCTATAGTTGGCAAATATTCTCTGGAAAGCAATTTGCGATTGTGGCATGATATCATGTCTGCTTAAAAACTTATGGTTAAGACTACAACAGGGCAGGATGCAGGGGGAGAAAGAGTTTTAAGATGTTTGCACCATGATCCGAATAATAAGTAATCTCCCGAACTTGATATGAGACAATAAAAGATAACATTTATAAAATAGACAAATTTGCTGTTAACCGAATTTTCCCCCCTAGCTGCGATCGCTACTACTCCCGCAGCAATTAAAATACTTCAAGGACTAGATATAAATGACGTAAGTATATGGGTTCCAGAGTTATTGTCGGGAATGCAAGGTACTAAAAAATACACTAATTCCCTGAAAAATCACATAGCTGATTTATGGCAAACCCACCGTGCTTTCGTATTCTGTTTGGCAACAGGAGCGGTAGTTAGGTTAATTGCTCCCTTGCTACAGGATAAATCTACTGATCCGACGGTGGTTGTGGTGGATGAGTCGGGAAAGTTTGTTATTAGTTTATGTAGTGGACATCAAGGGGGTGGGGATGAGCTAGCCAGGCTGATTGCTACCCAAATAGGGGGTGCTACTCCGGTGATTACAGGTAGTGCTAATAGCTTAAGCTTGCCAGGGGTGGATATATTAGGGATACCTTTTGGCTGGCGGCGAGGAGAAGGTAATTGGACGGGGGTAAGTGCAGCCATAGCTCGTGGTGAGAATATAGGGGTAATTCAAGTAGCAGGTTCTACCCTGTGGCGAAATCGTCTTCCAGAAAGACATCCCTTTGATTTTGCAGAGTCTAGCCATGATCAAGGACAAATATTTATTACTCCCTATGTTGCGACTTCATCCCCTACCATTCCTACAGTAAATTGGCATCCACGGGTGTTATGGGTGGGAATTGGTTGCGAGCGGGGAAGTTCTCGGGAGTTGATAGAAACGGCTATTAGGGAGGTATTTAAAGAATATGGATTAGCTGAAGATGCGATCGCAGGTATTGCTACTATTGATATTAAGGCAGATGAGGTGGGTTTGGTTGAGTTTTGTCAGTCAAGGAACTTGCCGTTCAAAACTTTTACTGCTGATGTCTTAAAAACTATAACTGTGCCTAACCCTTCTTCCGTGGTGGAAAGGGAGGTGGGGACACCAAGTGTGGCTGAGGCGGCGGCTTTGTGTGCGGGTTTGGAGATGTTAGACACCAGAGATGGGTTCCCCAAGGATAACTGCAAAGAGGAAGGACAGTTATTGGTTCCGAAGCAAATTTTTCGTTTCCCCATGCCCAATTCCCAGGGTGCGGTGACAGTGGCGGTGGCGCAAGGGGAAAAAGAATACATCGGTCGTCATGGGCAAATATTACTGGTGGGTATGGGGCCAGGAAAGTTGTCACAAATGACTCCTGCGGCTCAAATAGCGGTGACTGCTGCTGATGCTGTCATTGGTTACGGTCTTTATATTGATTTGATTGCTCCTCTCTTAAGACCTGGGCAAATTGTGGAAGCCTTACCAATTACTCAGGAAAGGCAACGGGCTCAACGGGGGATTGAGTTGGCTGAGTGGGGATTAAATGTAGCAGTTATTTCTTCAGGAGACTGTGGAATATACGGTATGGCAGGTTTAGTGTTAGAGGAGTTACAAAGTTGTGGTTGGGATGGGAAGGTTCCCAATATTGAAGTTTTTCCAGGGATTACGGCATTGCAAGCAGCAGCAGCGCGGGTAGGAACGCCCTTAATGCATGATTTTTGTGCCATTAGTTTAAGCGATTTGTTGACCCCTTGGGAAGTAATCAAAAAACGCCTGGAAGCAGCAGCAGTAGGTGATTTTGTTACAGCCTTATATAATCCGCGATCGCAAACTCGTACTCAGCAATTAGGTATTGCTAGGGATATTTTTCTCAAATATCGAAATTATAATACACCTGTAGCATTAGTGCGATCGGCATATAGAGAAGATGAACAGATTACCCTAACTACTTTAGAGCAATTATTACCTGAATCTGTTGATATGTTAACCACAGTCTTAATTGGGAATCAAAGCACTCGTAACTACGGAGATTGGATGATTACCCCACGGGGTTATTTAGGCTTTGGAAATCACTGAAAGTAGACTTTAGAGCCAGTAAGCTCAATCACAGACTTCAAAACACTTTTCTCTCACTCCTTCACTCCTTCCCCCCTTCACTCCTTCCCTCCTTCCCTCCTTCATTCCTAATCAACGGTTCTGAGAAAATAATTGATGGTACTGGAAACAATTGCTAGGACAATTGAACCAAACAAAGCCGCTAAAGGACCATCAATCCTAAAACCATAACTGGGAGTAAGTAAGCTAGCTAACCAGAGGCTAAATCCGTTAATCACAAAGGTAAATAAGCCAAAGGTCAATAAGGTAATAGGAAATGCCAAAACCTTTAAAATAGGGCGAATAATGGCGTTAACAATGCCAATTACCACAGCTGCAATTAATGCTGTACCTAGATTATCTACCCTAAAGCCAATGTTGATGATTTGCAGAACATTGGCAGTAATTAATAATGCTACCGCAGTACCAAACCAAGTTAATACAAACTGTCTCATATCAAATTTCTCTAAATTGTTAACTATAAAATCATCCTTTTCCCTATTGATTTCCCTAATGATGGGAATTGTCCAAATTTATCTCCAATTATGAGAGATGAGTGATTTCACTTAAAGCCGGGCTATTTTGAAGTAAAAGGATTGTCTGAATTAAAGGTAATTCGCGGGACATCATACCACACGGTTTTTACGAGAAAGTATGGAATTTTCTTCTTTCTTGGTAAATATTCATAATTAGGGTCTGCTGAATAACTGAAAAATATTGATTTATCAATACTTTGAGGCTATTTTATTGGGGAAGGGCGTGCAAGGAAATTAGGATTTTAAACCTAAAATCCTTGCATCTGTTATTTTTGCTGACAAAAAGAATAGAAATAAAGAGGCTGGAACTACTCCCCACTCCCCAATCCCCACTCCCCACTTCCTACTCCCTACTCCCCATTCCCTACTCCTTACCCTCACCAAAAGACTTTTATGCCTAACGGCACGCTCCGCGAACAGCAAGCCCTAATTAATTTCTGTTTCCAACTGAGAAACCCAGTTTCCGACAAGAAACTGGGTTAAAAAATATTAAAATTATTTTGTGAAAATTTATTTTTACCTTATCACTTGCGTAGTAAAGTACGCCAGGTAGCTCCACCCACTACACCATCATCTTCCAAGCCATAACGCTTTTGAAATGCTTTAACTGCTGTTAATGTTTGTTTACCAAAGTCACCATCCACATTCCCTTTGAGAAAGCCTCGTTTTTTGAGTCTAGTTTGTAAGGTTACGACTTCCGAACCTTGGGCTCCTTGGCGTAAAATCGGCATTCCTTGTGCTGTATATTGAAAATAAGGTTTACGGGAAGTACCGAAAAGTTTCTGAGTCTGCTGAGTTCTCCTTCTCTGAATTGCTCGACGACGGGAAGTTCGGCGATTACTGGGGGAACGACGACTCTGAGAAGTTTGGCTGACTCTGGTAGATGAAGTTTGTTTTTGGGTTGTTTGGGTTGGTTTCTTGCGAGTACTAGTAGTATTAGGTTTTGGTTTTGGTTGTGCTGGTCTAGGCTCGGGTTTGATACGATTAGCAGTAGTAGGTTTGGGTTGTGCTGGTCTAGGTTCAGGTAAATTACTTATTGTTTGGGAAGAAATGGAAACTTGAGAACTATTTCGTTGTGTTGATGTTTGTTGTGTTGATATTTGCTGTGTTGATGTTTGTTGTGTTGATACTTGTACCTGCTGTCCAGGAAAAAGTTTTTGCCAAGTATTATTATCAACGATACCATCAGGTTTTAAACCCGCAGCTTGTTTGAATTTCGATACCGCACTGGCTGTGGAGTTATTGTATTTTCCATCCACTTTACCTGTATAAAAACCTAACAGTTTCAGTGCTGCTTGTAGTTCGGATACTGATTCTCCCTGACTACCAACTTTCAGATTTGGTCTGTTAATGGTTCTACCAATAACTACTTGGGCGATAGTTTGGCTTTTAGCTGGAGACACCAAGAACATCATGGGTGTTATGGAGGATAGGATTAAACATATCTGCCATAGTATTGGTGATGGGATGTCACTCAACAGTTTAGCGGAAAAACTGCTTTTCATAAAATTTGCCCCTGGAAAATTCACAAACATAGTACCGTTGCAGTTATCTACCAGACAACTACTGAGGAATACCTCGGGAAAACTGCTCTAATGCACTATTCACAGATGGTTCTTGACCTAATAAAGATACATAAGGTTCCCGTAAATACTGACGAGCTGCTGCGATCGCCTGTTCTGCATTTACCTGTAAAATAATTTCTTGAAACTGGCTGTCGAATTCAACTCCTAATCCCATCAATTCATACCAGCCGTAAATCTGGGCAATTTGGGCGTTTGTTTGCTTACTCAAGGCATATTGACCCAATATCTTGTTTTTACATGCTTGCAGTGATGCTGGTGATAATTTGCTGGTGGATAGTAACTCTACCTCTTTGTATAATCCAGACAAGGCTTTGTAAGTATTTTCTGGGGCTGTGCCCATGTAAACGACGAAGGATGCGGGAAACACTCGGGTGGGATAAAAGGCTGATACTTCGTAAGCTAAACCTTGCTTTTCTCGTAATTCTACAAATAGGCGACTGGAAAGTCCATTCCCCAAATATGTAGATAGTAATTTCAAAGTTCCATAATCAGGTGAATGCATTGATGCAGTCAGATAACCCAACATGACAATTGACTGCTGGGTATTTTGAGGGGTAGTTATCTGTTGGGGAGCTACTGGAATTGCAGATAAGTTGAGTGTTGGTAATTCCATATCTGGTATTTGCCAATCACCAAATACTTGCTCGACTAAATCTGTTGCTTGACTGGGGTTAATTCTGCCAGCAATGCTAATAATGATATTATCTGGTCTAAAATATTGATGGTGAAAATGGGATAAATCTGCGCCAGTCAAGCCACTTACTGATGATTCTTCCCCCAATATAGACACACCATAGGGATGGTTGCCATACATAGCTTTTCTTAATTTATCAAAAGCAACACTAAATGGCTGCTCCTTTTGAGAATTAATATTTTGTAAGGTAATGCGCCGTTCTAATTCTACTTCTGATTCTGGAAAAGTTGGCGATCGCAAAATTCGTGCAGCTAAGGTCAAAATTTCGGGAAAATCAGTGGTTATTGTTTTCAAGGACAACAAGAAATAGTCAGATGTTACATCCGTACCTAAACTCGCTCCTAAAGACTCTACCTGCTCTGCAATTTCCAAACTTGATAATCCATCACATCCCTTGGTAAGCACCGTAGATAATAGATGAGCTAATCCCGCCTGTTCTCTATTTTCGTGACAACTACCAGCACGAATAAAAATTCTCCCTGCAACGATGTCACAAGCGGGATTTTCTGTCACCAGCAGCACAATACCATTACTTAATACAGTGCGATGAATTTGGGATTTTTGTTGGGAAATAGCCATTAAAATTAAGTAATAAGTAATAAGTAATAAGTAATAAGTCTACTACTCAGAGGTTTCAGCTTTCAACAAAAATTTTCAGACTAGGAAGCTTTGACTATGGTAACTGCATAGTTATTTGTACAAAGATACTCCTTAGCCAATTGTTGCAGTTCTTGGGTATGAAATGATTGAATCTGTTGAGGATATTTCACTGCTAATTCTGCTTGGGCAATGGTATCATAATAACCATAAAGACTGGCCAATTGATGGGGTGTTTCTGTGGAAAATGCATAATCATTGCACAACACTCTCTGACAGCGCCTCAATTCCTGTTCTCTGACTCCAAATTCCCTCACTTCATCCAAATGTGAGCAAATTAGTGATTCAACTAACTCTAAGTGTTGGGATTCTAACCACGCAGTAATTA
>NZ_FYBH01000128.1 GCF_900185595.1 Calothrix rhizosoleniae SC01 | reverse complement strand
GGTTATTAGATAAGCTTTTCTTTCTTTCCATCTGTCGCCATCCTTTTTAATTGGTATAAGATTCTGGGTGTTGAATAAATGCGGGATGAATTGATATTTTTAGACCAGAGTAAAAATAGCACTTTGTGTCTCTGCGTCTAATGCACGAGATAAAAATCATCCCTGGAATCAGCAACGCCAGATTCTGAATTTAATTTAAAGGCTGAACAAATGCCCTTAAACCATTATTATTGAGAATTTGCTGCATATTTCTAGCATTGTAGGGACTGCTAAATACCCCCGCTTGCATATATGCTTGACCTCGCCATATTGTGGGAAAAGCATCAGGAGCTAGAAATCGAACCAGTTCTTGATCCCTTTGAGTTTGGATTTGTGCCATGACTCGGTAACGGGAAGCAAACTGGGAATTATTTGTATTTGCCGCCGCCAAATTTCTAGTATAGTTACTATTCCTGGAGTTAATTATATTACCATTATCCATTCCCGGAATATTTGCTCCTGGAACTGGCAATAATACAGTATTACCGGGAGTTTTATCTAACCCTGGTGAATTCTGTTGTCTAACTTGTCTAGTTGGTGTTGCTACTGAGGGATTAGGAAGTTTAGGTGCGGCAAATTCAATGGTATTGGGAGCAATACGTACATAATTCAATTGCCTATCATTGGATAAATTGCTAGGCGCAGAATTAGGTTTTTGTCTGGATGTCAAATTTCTAGGTTTGGGAAATGGAGAATTACTGGTAGCAATTTTCTGGCTGGCTCTAGCTCGTTGACCTACTGACTGTGTCTTTTTGGGTATGTTTGGTAACTGATGAGTAAATTTACTGGGACTATTGTTATTATTGGTAAGCCTATTTCTATCTGGTAATGATAAAAGTCGTCTGGTAGAAGTTGGATTATTTGATAATGGGGACATAGTTGGTAAGCTCTTCCTGCTACCAGAAAAGTTAACTTGACCAGCAATGCGATCGCTACCTCCTACATTGTTACCATAGGCTGAGATAGTTTGCTTAGCAGCACTAGCATTAATGTGATAGCGTCCATTGTTAGCAAATTTATTACCTCCTGGTTCCGTTGCATTACCTAAATCTGGCATTGCCTGGTAAATAGCAACTAACCCATCTTCCTTATTGCCCTGAATTAAATTATGCCGCAAAACTGGGCGAGAATTAGCTTGGACAATAATTCCACTTCTGTTGTACTGGATGGAATTACCAACTATTAAAGGTTGGGCATTTTCAGCCACACTAATGCCAAAACCTGTTTGTTGCAACACATTTTCCCGAATTTCAGGTTTAGCACTACCGGAAATAGTAATGCCATTAGCACCGTTACGATAAAATTTATTTTTCTGAATTATAGGTGCGGCTTTACCTGTGACTGCAACACCATCTTGAGTACTACCGATAAAAGTGTTTTCAGCCACTTGGGGATTACCTGATTCAATCCACAAGCCATAACCCCGAGGATTGGAATTGGTGATGGTAACTCCTGTTAAAGCTGACTGATTTGCAGCAATAATGGTGGCATTCTTACTACCAAAAAAGCGACTGAGATAGTCACCACCTCCTTGAATTGTGATCCTCCTTCCCTGACTGCGAGGATCCCCTTGAATGGAAATCCCTGGTTTGAGGATCAAGGGAAATTGTTCTCCTGTTTCTGTACTATAAGTACCCTTACTTAAAACAATAGTTGTATTACCCTGGGCAATTTCTAAGGCTCGGGTAATGGTTCTCAATGGTGATTCTTGCTTACCATTACCTGTGGTGTCATCTCCCATATTTGGGTTGACAAACAATGCCTGAACCTGAGAAATTGATTTGACACCCGCAGAAGTTGATTTTGGTATTAATGTTTGAGCTAGAGCTGCTTTTTGGTTGAGTCCAAATGCAGTAGTGGCGGCTGCAACCACCATACCCAAAGTCAAAACTATGGCTGGGTAAGGTAAAAAGGAAAATAAAGCTAATTCGGGGTTAGAAGATGATTTACATCCTTTATTCCACGAATGTGCTGACTTATTATCTATTCTGAGGGACTTGTAAAGCTTTTGGAACATAATCAAGTTTATAATACTCCTGAAATAATTAACAAAATTTTTTTATACTCTTATGACGACCTAGATGTCGATAATCTTAATCTCAGTATTGACCAATCAGCTATTTTTAATCCAAAGTAGTTACATAGGGGACTAGACACCCACCGCCAGCAACAAAACTTAATCTGTGTGGAAAAATTCATATTTCTTAAATATTGCCCTAGCTTTAACTAGATGCATTATTTGTTTAAACTTCATCCTTCTTTGTCTCCCTTTAATTCTGAATCGGAAAAATCAAGAACCAAAAAGTGTTGTGAATATGAAACAGGCTGGCTGTGATGATGAAGGCAATAATGGGGGTGTTGTAATGGTTAATCCATACAGCCAAAAAACAGAGATACAACAAGTTGTTTACCGAATTTTAGACACCAATTTGGATCGTACCCGTGAGGGATTACGAATCATAGAAGAGTGGTGTCGCTTTGGCTTAAACAACACCCAGTTAGTTGCTGAATGTAAAAGCCTCCGACAAGAGGTAGCTCATTGGCATACTGGGGAAATGAAAGCCGCTAGGGATACCCCTGGGGATCCAGGTACGGAGTTGAGTCATGCCCAAGAAGAGCAACGTAGTAATATTAAATCCCTACTAGAAGCAAACTTCTGTCGAGTCCAAGAAGCGATGCGAGTATTGGAAGAATACAGCAAGCTTTACGATCCCAACATGGGCAAAGCCTTCAAACAAATGCGCTATCGGGTTTATACCCTAGAAAGTAATTTAATGGGTTATGAACGGCAGCAAATGTTGTTGCGATCGCATTTATACCTTGTTACCTCCCCTGGTGACAATTTATTAGAAACTGTGGAAGCTGCTCTCAAAGGTGGACTAACCCTCTTGCAGTACCGTGATAAAAATGCTGACGATAATGTTCGTCTAGCACAAGCTACAAAATTGCGACAGTTGTGTCATGCATATGGTGCTCTCTTTATCATCAATGATCGAGTTGATTTAGCTCTCGCAGTGGATGCCGATGGCGTACATTTAGGGCAACAGGATATGCCAATTGCTATGGCACGACAATTACTCGGTTCTCAACGCTTGATAGGTCGTTCTACCACAAATGCGTCAGAGATGCAAGAGGCGATCGCCCAAGGAGCTGATTATATTGGTGTGGGGCCAGTGTATGAAACCCCCACAAAGGCTGGTAAAGCGGCGACGGGTTTAGAGTATGTTAGCGATGCAGCACAAAATTCGACTATTCCCTGGTTTGCCATTGGTGGCATAGATGCAAATAATGTCAATCATGTGGTCGATGCTGGGGCGGAGCGAGTAGCAGTAGTGCGAGCAATTATGCAAGCCGAACAACCAACTTTAGTCACTCAATATTTTCTGTCTCAATTAAACCGGATTCAGCCGGTTGGTACTCAAGCCTATGTCTAGCTCCATTACCCTCCAGGTGAACGGTGAAGCCCGTAGTTTACCTGCGCCAATGGTTTTTCCTGATGCTCTGCAACAATTGGGCTTTAATCCCCGTATGGTGGCGGTGGAATATAACGGTGAAATCTTACATCGTCAATTTTGGGCGCAAACTACTGTCCAGGAGGGGGATTGTTTGGAGGTGGTGACGATTGTGGGGGGAGGGTGATTTGGAGGGAAGGAGTGAGGGAGTGAGGGAGTGAGGGAGTGAGGGAGTGAGGGAGGAAAGATGTTGTCTTTTTACGACAAGATAGTTTGTCCTAATCGCTTCATAATTTGTAATACTTCTCCTAATTCATGACGACGAGGAAATAATGAAAAACTCCGGGAAATGTCGTACTGTGGTATGTCGTCAAAAACTAACTTTAAAAATATAAATTCATCCCCATTGGTAATATCCTCTATGGCACATAAGAGGTAAAATATTAGGCTGGAATGTCTGTGAGTTTGTAAATAATGACCAAAAAATAGACTGGATACAAGCCCCTCGATTTATCGATGGGGTAACTGATAACTGATAACTGATAACTGATAACTGAAATGACCCCCGATAGTCAAGCGATAGTGAAGGTGAAGCGCCTAGTACCTGAGGCAAAATTACCAAAATACGAACATCCTGGAGATTCCGGTGCAGATTTGGTGGCTGTTGTTGATTGCACTCTACAACCAATGCAATGGTTCGCTATCCCAACGGGAATTTCCGCAGAGGTTCCTATGGGTTTTGAACTCCAGGTACGTCCCCGTAGTGGTTTGGCGCTGAAGCATGGTGTGACGGTGCTGAATACTCCGGGAACAGTTGATGCTGGCTATCGAGGGGAAATTAAGGTAATTTTGCTGAATCTTGGTGCTGAACCTTTCCTAATCACTTCGGGGATGAAAATTGCTCAATTAGTTGTGGCTCCTGTGGTACGGGGATTATTTCAGGAAGTTGATGAGTTAAGTACATCTCAACGTGGTAGTGGAGGTTTTGGTTCTACAGGTATTGGTTTTGTGGAGGTAGACGGCTAATATCATGTCCGGTTAAATAGTTATCATTAGGGCTGCAAGGGAGCAGGGAGCAGGGAGCAGAGGGAGAAATAGTTTGGGTTATTTTTGCATGGATGGCAATATCATAAGTAATCGGGCGGACATGATATAAAACAATGCAAAATTTTTTCGTCGATCCGTTTACAGAATCAGAGCGGTTATTACTACAGCCATTTACTACCAATTGCGATCGCTCGGTGTTTTGTTTGTATAATTTACCGGAGGTAGTCAAGGGTGCGTTATTTTCTCGCTATAGCCGCAGTGATAAAAGTTTGCGTCGCATTCTCCTAGATGAATTTATCAATGCTCCGGAAGCGGGTTTTGTTAATTCTGGGGATGAATCTAGTCAACAATTAGTCGCTCTGCAAAAAGCTACAGGATTTTACGATCGCGTACTGATTGGTTACGGTGATGACTCAGTAGCTGAATTGGGAGGGGCACATATTGCTTGTGAAGGGATTAGTAATATAGCCGCTAAGGCTCTAGAAGACAGTCGTTTGGGAATTTCCCCCTTGGAGAAGTCTACTAGATATGTACCTTTCAATCGGCAAATAAATGGGCGTTACCGCTATTTTCGGGAACCATCGATTATGGCTTCTAGTTATGGGGAACGGTATGAAAAAACACTAGATTATCTGTTTGATACTTATACTCAGTTAATCGATCCCTTACTTGTATGGGTACGTTCCTGCACTCCACGGGATAATGATACTTCCGAACGGGCTTATAATAGTGCAACTAGGGCAAAGGCTTTGGATTTGTTGCGGGGTTTACTACCTATGGCAACCTTAACTAATGTCGGCTTATTTGGTAATGGTAGGGCTTTTGAGTATTTACTAGTTAAACTTGCAGCCTCACATCATGGAGAATTGCGATCGCTTTCTGGAGCTATGCAACAGGAACTAGATCAAGTCATCCCATCTTTTGTCAAACGGGCTAAAACTGCAAGAGGGGCTCAGTATGCTAATTATATCTCAACTAACCGCGATCGCACCCAGTTCTTAACACAAAAATGCCTGGGAGCCACAAAACCCACATCTTCCCCCACTGTACAGTTAGTGGAGTATGACCCCCAGGCAGAAATCAAGGTGGTGGCGGCAATTCTTTACCCCCACTCCGATTTAACATTTGAGCAAATTCAAGCATACGCAGCTGAATTAAATAGCTCAGAGCGGGTGGAAATTATTAATACCTATGCCGGAGAGCGAGAGTCAAGATTTCATCGCCCCGGACGGGCTTTTGAAGAGGTGTACTATACATTCGATATTTTGGCAGATATTGGCGCATATCGAGACTTACAAAGACACAGAGTACTTACCCAAGAACGCCAAAGATTTTCCGTCGCCCACGGTTATATAATTCCCCCAGAATTAACAGATGCAAACTTAGCCATTCCCTACCAACAAGCATTGGATGCTGCTGGTGAAACTACGGAGCTAATTAGTCAAAATTTACCAGATGCTTCTGAGTATGTTGTACCCTTTGCCTATCTGGTACGCTGGCGCTTCAAGCTCAATCTGCGGGAAATTTACCATTTAGTTGAACTACGCAGCAGCCGTCAAGGACATCCATCTTATCGAGCGATCGCGCAACAAATGTATCAGCAAATACATGCGTATCACCCCGTCTTAGTGGCTCCCATGCAATTTGTGGATCTTAATGATTATGCCTTAGAACGGTTAGGAGCCGAGCAACGCATTGATAGTAAATTGCGAAATGAAGGAAGAAGTTAAGAGGAAGAGGGTGTGGGGAGTGTGGGGAGTGTGGGAAGTGTGGGAAGTGTGGGAAGTGATTTTTTGGCATTGCTGAATTGGAATATGAAATTAAAAAATCAGGTCTCTCAAACTCTTGTTCTCTGCGCCTCTGCGCCTCTGCGTGAGACAAATTCATATCTTTATTCAGCAACGCCGATTTTTTGGATACTTAGCTAGAAATCCCACCCAAAATTTCTTTCACCCGGAGGAAGAAGTTATACCAATTAAAATAATGTTTGCAATATATAAATTCTTCGTAGGGAACATCCACAATCTTTTGGTATATAAAATTATCTTACTGGTGCCGTGCCCTTACCCATTTGTCCCATTATTTTTTCAAAATGGTATTACATAACTTGATGGTAAAAATTTTTTTCATTGGGACTGACTTCGTATTTCTGGCTTCTTCATAAAAAGGTCTAAAATATTACTGCAAATATTGATCAAAAAATAAAAATTTTCGAGGTGTAAATGAGTGAAATTCCTCTCTGTACCATAGTCATTTCATCCCCAATACCCCCAGATGAAATGGAGTCCTTAGAAACATCCCTGAAGATGAATCAAGTCAAGGTACAAAAGTCAAGCGATCGCGTGTTAGGTGTAGACGATATAGTTGTCATAGCTTCAGTAGTTTCAGGAGCAGCAGCAACCGCTCAATTGCTGGATTATACCATCAAAGTTGGGAAGACAATCCATAATTGGCGGCGAAAATTGCGAGAGAAAGGGATAGAGCCAGAAGGGAAATTACAACATCCCCAACGCCCTCCCCTGGATTTAAGCACCGCTACTGATGAGGAAATAGAGGAATGGTTGTCTCAAGGGTAGCTGGAAAAATTCCCCTGAGTCCAGGATTAGAAAAAGTTCCTGAACTAGATAATTCTTTCAGTAATCAAATTCTCATCTTATTTTCAGCCCCTCTACTCAATGAAGACTTATTACCAATAGAGAATTTATCCCTCCAAGAAGAAATTGATGCCATTGCTTCTGTGTTAGAGGATGTATCTCATCCTATAGCAGTAGAGATTGTAGTGAAAGTCGCCACTTCCCAAACTCTACAAGATGTGTTGTCTCATCGTATCAAACCATTGATTATTCATTTTATTGGTCATGGGATGAGAGATGGGGATAGTACAGCCTTGGTGTTAGAAGATGAGGCGGGGATGACTCGTTCTTTGAGTGAAGAAGAACTGGAAATTGCTTTATCAAATTTGCAGCAAGCACCCTGTCAATTAGCATTATTAAATGCCTGTCATTCAGAAAAGTTAGCTCAAGCTTTTGTGAGAGTAGGGGTATCCCATGTAATTGCGGTTAATGCTGAAGATAAAATTTTAGATGTAGCAGCTCGATGTTTTTCTCGACGACTTTATCAAGCATTATTCAATCAAGATTCAGTTATTAATGGTTTTTTATCAAGCCGTAATGCAGTAAAACTCGATGATAAATTAAAAAAACTGTTTAACTCCCAGACTTTTCAGCAAGGAGTTAATTTTGATGAAGCTTTCAAATTTCGATTATTACCCCAAGATGCTCACAATCAATCCCTAATTATAGAACCAGCCGATGTTCACCAGGTTATCTATCCCCAATGGTTAAATACTAATATTCCCTCTAATAATCCCAACTTTGTCGGACGTAGACAAGAAATACATCAGGTAATTAAAGTATTGGTAGAGTCGGATAAACGTTGTATTGCTCTTCATGGCATGGGAGGAATAGGTAAAACTGCCTTAGCTTATGCCATTGCTCAGTGGTTACATGAACGCGATCGCTATAAGCATGGAGTTTGGTTTATTAGTTTGCGGGATACTGATTCTGTAGGAACCCTGATTGTCAAAATCAAGCAAAGTCTGGAATTAAATAGTTTTG
>NZ_FYBH01000332.1 GCF_900185595.1 Calothrix rhizosoleniae SC01 | reverse complement strand
CTTAGTTGTTGGAGATGTTGAACAATCCCTTCTAAACGTGCTGCATCTAATTGCTCAATATCCAGCTCTAGCTTAACCGTGCGTCTTGCTTCAGCATAGGTATTTCTGGAATAACCCACAGATTTTTCTAAATCTTGAATTTTCAACTGTTGTGCTGCTAAATTCGCTAAATTCCCATTGATATTAGCTAGGAACTTAGTTTCAGTAATTTTACGAATAATCGGGTTATGCTTGATCTCTAAAGCGAAATTTTCCTGTACTAGCTCAAACAAAACTGCCTTGACTTTATCAGCGTAGCATTTAGGTACAGAAACATCTTGCAAAGCTTCAGCTATGAGCTTTTCTCTAACCAAATTAATACTTGCTTCTACAGGCTGAGTGTCTGGGTTTAAAATTAATACAATGTCATCTATAGATTTCAAGGGATTTTCAACATCTATATTTCGCTGCACCAACTTTAATTCTTTAACCAGTTGTTTGAGCTTTTGGTCTAGCCATTGCAATTCACTTTGGTGCTCTCGCGGATAAATTAATGTTCCCCGATATCTTTGTATTGAAGCAGACCCCATCAATTCTTGATGACATTCCCTGATAATTATTTGCAGTGCTGACAAAAAGCAAACTCTGAGTGATTTTTCTAACTCTTGACTAGCATCATGTTCCTTTAGTTTCAGACGCTTCAATACATCTTCAACATTGGGAACAACCAGCATTTCATCTACCCTATTAGTAAAAATTCCTACCAAAATAGGCATTAAAATTGAGTTAAATATTTCCATACTCTATTTTCTTACACATTTTTTCAATAAAAATCAGAAAACAGACACAAGTAGAGATATTTTGGTAATTAATGATTAATCAATATCATAAATACACTAATTATGTATAAATACGTAGGCTAGACAACTATTTAAATAATTTTTTCATAAAAATTTACATGTTTTATACATTATAAATATTCGTACATGAATAGCCTTATTGGTGTAACAATCCTTCATGTCCTGCTCACCCTTGTATAAATCTGCCGCAATCATTTTTCAAATTGGTATAACTTCTGGCATATCAAGATAATTCCCCAATTACCTATAAAAATTGACCAAAGCACCAACCAGAAACTAAACCAAATGCAGTTACTCCACCAAAAATTGCTAGGGTTTGGTTTTTACTGAAACCTTTTTCCTCCATTTGCATCCAAGAAATTGCTCCTAAACCACTACCCACTATCCCCAGCACAAAGCTGAAACCTAAATTAGCAGAACTACCAAACAGGAGAAAAACATAAAACAAAGCGAAACTGACAATTAATCCTCCTACCCACAGAGAATCTTTCACACTTTTACCCAATCCAAAGCCGATAAACCACAGATCCGTAAATATTGCTAAAGTTGGTACGCCTATCATAATCATTAAGAGGAAACCACCCATTCCAGATAGAGCAGTCATTAAAGCCATAAAAATTGCCATAGAACCAGACACTGGTACAAACCAAGTCAAAGATTCTCTCACTACCCAACCCAGAGAACCAACCCAAGCCATTAACCAATAGATAAAACTTGCTTGCAAAGTCGCCAAGATTTGACCAAAGAAAATATACCCAAGTAAAAGCAAAGCCAAAGAAGGGAATGGTAGATATTGCCACATTTCCGACTCTGTTAGGGGCTTTTTGGGAATCATCGGTAAACTGGAATCTTCAGCTTCTGACTCAGAAATTACATTGGCTGGCAATTCCTCTTGTATTTCTAACTCAGCCTCAGTTTCTACATCTTCCTGATTTTGTAAATGCAGCAACTGCCATTTTTCTTGACACTCCCACGGTTACGCTAGGCGATCAACCGTGGGATTCTTTCGTCATAGGGAAACTAGTGTTTTTACCCTCAGAAAGCATCTTCACCGTATGTCCTACGGCTGCAAGCCCTCTTATGAGAACTACTTGACTAGCGGCTACATCTCTATCGGTTATGTAGCCGCAATTGTTGCATTTATGAACACGCTCTGCTAATGTCTTGTTACCTGTTTCGTGTAGGCAATTAGGACATATTTGGCTTGTCTTTCGTGGGTCTACTTTCTGGAAATAGACACCACGTTTAAAACAAGTTTGTTCAAGGATGTTGAAAAATTGACCAAAACCCGCATCTAGGCAATGTTTACCCAACATTCCACGGGATAGACCAACCAAATTTAAATTCTCGACAAATATCATCCCTACACCCTCACATAACTGATGTGAAAGTTTTCTATGCCAATCCTTACGACGGTTAGCAACGTATTCATGTAATTTTGCAACTTTCTGTTGTGCTCTTAACCAATTGTTTGAGCCTTTGCGTTTTCTACTAACACGCTGTTGTAGCAATTTCAGCTTACGTGAACCATCAACAAAAAACCTCGGACGCTTGATTAAAAGACCGTTAGAAGCTGCAACCATTGAGGTTAAACCTACATCAATTCCCAAAGCATTACCGTGTGGCATGGGTTGAGGTACATTTACATCCCACTGCAACGTTATCATTGCGTACCACCCAGAGACGCGCTTAACAATTCTCACTTGCTTAACTTTTGCATCTTCTGGTATTGGTCGGGACTTCCTGAACCCAACCACGCCAATCACAGGCAATTTAATTTTATTGCCCATGACTGGGTTATTTTTGAACTGAGGAAAAACAAAACTCCGCATCCGACCACGCTTTTTAAATCTGGGAAATCCAAAATTCCTTTCCCACATATTTGTGAAAGCAGTCTCAACCCGTTTTAAAGTTTGTTGCAAAACTTGGGACTGAACCTGCTTCAGATGTGGATATTGCTTTTTAGCATCAGTCAATGCCTTGGCTTGACTATTATATGTAGGTCGTTGAGTATCAGCAGGAATTATATACTGACTTTTGATAGAGCATGAAGTTACATCACATGCACGGGACTTAAACCAATCCTTACGCTCACCCAAAGCATAGTTATATACTTGGCGGTTTGTTTCTAACCACTCGTTAAATATTTCTTTTTGTTCAGCAGTAGGTTTTAGTTTAAATTCATAGGTGAGTGTAAATGTCATTATCATCACCTCCCACCACATTATACGACGTATTTAACTATCATTAGAACAAAAGTTAAATACACTGGGTTTAAAAGCGCATTGCGCCACATCCCACGGCTAAAACCGATGGGTTTTGCACTAAATTCTATAAATTCAATGACAAGGGGACAAACTAAGGGGTAGAATGTTTCTGTAAGAGGCTATCTCTAGTCCCTTATCTCTACAAACTAATCACCTAACAGCACGGCTCAACACATCGTCTCTTACCTGTTGCCCGTGAAATTACTTATTCAATTTATTGGTGTTATCCTCGTAAAATCCTTACTAGATAAGCTTCTACCCCAGCATCTGCCAGAAGCTTTGTTCCACCTTGCCATATCCAAAGGTAACAATAAGTTAATTGTTTATTTCTAAAGTATTGTTACCCAATCGTGATATGATTCAACTGACTGAATGCACAGTCAACACAACTAGTTAAGCTGGTTTCAAGTCCCGTGAGCTTGTCAGACGAATCATTAGATCCCACGCCGACAACAAGACAAGATGCTCAGTCTGGTTTTGAGGGCACAGAACCAGTTGGTTCAATGGAGGATTTTTATCAACTCTCCCAGCAGTTGTTGATATTAACCCTTGTGATTACAGGAATATTTTTTATTTCTGTATGGATTTTCTACTCACTCAATGTTGCCTTGAATTATTTAATTGGGGCTTGTGTGGGTGTGTTTTATCTCAAAATGCTGGCAAAAGATGTTGAGCGGCTGGGTGATGAAAAAAAGCGGTTGAGCAAAACCCGTTTTGCTCTATTCATTGGGTTAATTGTGTTTGCGACCCAATGGCATCAGCTGCAAGTTTTACCCATATTTTTGGGATTTTTAACTTATAAAGCGACGCTCATAGTCTACACGCTGCAAACGGTTTTTATGTCTGATTCTTGATGAATTCAGATGCACAAAGAAAATCCTCCAATCCTCGTTGTATGAGGAAACTGCCGCATGGAAATGCTTAGTTTCTTAAATGCCTTAAACTCTTTTACCCTTGCTGAATTAGAAGTAGGCGATCACTTCTATTGGCAATTGGGCAACCTCAAAATACATGGGCAGGTTTTTCTCACCTCCTGGTTTGTAATTGCCATTTTAGTGATAGCTTCATTAGCTGCTACTCGTAATATCCAGAAAGTTCCTAGTGGAATACAGAACTTAATGGAATACGCCCTGGAATTTATTCGGGATTTGACGAAAAATCAGATTGGAGAGAAAGAATACCGTCCTTGGGTGCCTTTTATTGGCACATTATTCTTGTTTATCTTCGTATCCAATTGGTCTGGTGCTCTAGTTCCTTGGAGATTAATCAAATTACCTGCGGGTGAGTTGGCTGCTCCAACCAATGACATCAATACGACAGTAGCACTGGCGTTACTGACCTCTTTGGCTTATTTTTATGCGGGCTTTAGGAAGCGCGGTTTGGGCTACTTTAAAAAGTATATAGAACCAACCCCTATACTACTGCCGATCGCAATTCTAGAAGATTTCACCAAGCCCCTTTCCCTCAGCTTCCGTCTATTCGGTAACATTCTGGCGGACGAATTAGTTGTAGCGGTTTTGGTGCTTTTAGTTCCTCTGTTTGTACCTTTGCCGGTTATGGCTCTAGGTTTATTTACCAGCGCCATCCAAGCCTTAGTATTTGCCACTCTAGCTGCGGCTTATATTCATGAGGCGATGGAGGGTCATGGTGAAGAAGAACATGAGTGACATAAAAAAGTGCCTCATTTGATGTAACTTTAGATTTGGGATTAAAAACCTCAAGTCTGAAAATCCAAATAGTCGATTTTGTACTCAAGGTAAGGAAAATAAAATGGATCCATTAGTTTCTGCTGCTTCAGTTTTAGCCGCCGCACTGGCAATTGGTTTAGCTGCAATTGGACCTGGTATTGGTCAAGGTAACGCTGCAGGTCAAGCAGTAGAAGGTATTGCCCGTCAGCCAGAAGCAGAAGGGAAAATTCGTGGTACTTTGCTGTTAACTCTGGCGTTCATGGAATCCCTAACCATTTACGGTCTGGTTATTGCTCTAGTACTGTTATTTGCTAACCCCTTTTCTTAAGCTCCCATAGCTTTGCCTGAGTTTAGAGACGTTGAATTCAACGTCTCTAACATTGGCAAGGTATAGCAAAACTCAAGAAGTAAAATACTTGCTGTAAATTAGTTTTGCTGCTTGAGAATGTTCTAGTAATTTTTGCTATTGCTAGATATTTATTGGTTTTGTTCTCATACTTTGGAGTGATGAGACAGAAAGAATTATAAAAATTTGGATGATATTGCTTGCCATCCAAAAAGGAGACGAATGTTTGATTTTAATGCTACTTTGCCCTTAATGGCATTGCAGTTCCTACTGTTGGCAGCTTTATTGAATGCCATTTTCTATAAGCCACTAACTAAGGCACTAGATGATCGGGATAATTATGTCCGTGATAATCAGCTCGGTGCTACCGAACGTTTGGCTCAAGCGGAGAGATTAACTAAAGAATACGAGCAGCAGTTAGCAGACGCTCGTCGTCAATCTCAAGCAATTATAGCTGCGGCTCAGGCAGAAGCGCAGAAAATTACTGCATCAAGAATTGCCGAAGCACAACAGGAAGCCCAGGCACAAAGAGAACAAGCTTCCCGAGAGATAGAAGAACAAAAGCAACAAGCTTTAAGTTCTTTAGAGCAACAAGTAGATGCCCTCAGTCGGCAAATACTAGACAAACTTTTGGGACCAAGTTTAGCTAGATAGATTAATTCCTAAATCATCAGTAAATGAAGGTTCCAAAGAAAATACGCGCAGCAGGGCGTGAGTCCGATGGCGCTAAATGAGTGTCAAATGGCACTTTTTCCCTTGGGGAAAATCACAGCATTAGCAAGGGAGCAGCGCAGTTGTAGATGAGTATTATGGGAACCGTCTTATTACTTGCCACAGAATCCGAAGGTGGTTTCGGGCTAAATTTCGATATTCTAGAAACCAATATTGTTAATTTAGCAATTCTGCTAGGCATATTATTTTACTTTGGGCAGAAGGTATTAACGAATACCTTGAGTGAACGAAGCTCAAATATTGAAAAGACCATTGTGGAAGCTGAAACTAAGGCAAAAGAAGCAGCGATCGCTTTGTCTGAAGTGCAGCAGAAATTAACTCAAGCCCAAGCAGAGGCACAGAGAATTATCCAAACGGCAGAAAATAATGCTAAAGCCAGTCGAGAAGCGATTTTGGCTCAAGCAACAGAGGACGTACAGCGTTTGCAAGAAACAGCCGCTAGGGATTTGGATACAGAAAGAGATAGAGCGATCGCCCAATTACGGCAACAAGTAGTGGCAATGTCACTACAAAAAGTGGAGTCTGAATTGCAAGCAGGAGTTGCAGAAGACACCCAACAAAAACTAATAGATAGCAGCATTGCGCTACTGGGAGGCTAGGGATGACAAGTAATGTAGCACTGGCTGAAATAGCCCAACCCTATGCCCAAGCTTTGATGTCTGTAGCAGAATCCAACAACATCACAGAGCAGATTGGCGAAGATGTACGTGGTTTGTTGAACTTGCTCCAAGAAAGCAACCAGTTGCGTAATTTTATTGATAACCCCTTTGTTGAGGCTGATGACAAAAAGGCGGTAATTGGTAGAGTTTTGGGAGAAGGAGCGAATCCCTATCTCCGCAACTTTTTAATGATACTAGTCGATAGACGGCGGATTTCTTTTTTAGCAGATGTTTGTCAACAGTATCTAGTACTATTGCGCCAGTTGACTCAAACCGTACTAGCAGAAGTGACTTCTGCTGTACCCTTAAGTGAATCCCAACAGCAAACAATTAAAGAAAAGGTCATAGCAATGACCAGTGCTCGTCAAGTGGAACTGGAAGCCACAATTGATAGTGACATCATCGGTGGTGTAATTATCAAAGTTGGTTCTCAAGTCATTGATGCCAGTTTGCGGGGTCAGTTGCGCCGCCTTTCTTTGCGCTTAAGCAGTTCTTAAGAGAATTTTGGGTTTTGGATTTTTCCGCCAGCTTTAAGTTACATGGCATGATTTCGGATACAGAGAATCTTAAACCAATGGCAAGTTCTCTGCAATCTAAAATCTAAAATCTAAAATCTAAAATTCATAAATTCTTCCGTCTCCAAAAATAAACATAGACTCATGAGTATTTCAATTAGACCTGACGAAATTAGCAGCATTATTCAACAACAAATCGAGCAATACGACCAAGAAGTCAAAGTTGCTAACGTTGGTACCGTCCTCCAAGTAGGTGACGGTATTGCCCGGATTTATGGTCTAGACAAGGCTATGGCTGGGGAACTATTGAATTTTGAAGATGGTACCGTTGGTATTGCCCTGAACTTAGAAGAAGATAACGTGGGTGCGGTACTGATGGGCGATGGTCGCCAAATTCAAGAAGGTAGCTCCGTAACCGCCACTGGTAAAATTGCTCAAATACCCGTGGGAGAAGCCGTAATTGGAAGAGTTGTAGATGCATTGGGTCGTCCCGTTGACGGTAAGGGAGATATCAAGACTACAGACACTCGATTGATTGAGTCTATGGCTCCTGGGATTATTGCCCGTCGCTCCGTACACGAACCCATGCAAACCGGGATTACCGCTATTGACGCGATGATTCCCGTGGGTAGAGGTCAGCGAGAATTAATTATTGGTGACCGTCAAACCGGAAAAACTGCGATCGCCATTGACACAATCATCAACCAAAAAGAAGAAGATGTAGTTTGTGTTTATGTCGCTGTGGGACAAAAATCATCTACCGTAGCCAACGTCGTTCAAACATTACAAGACAAAGGGGCGATGGACTACACCATCGTTGTCGCCGCTAACGCCAGTGACCCCGCCACCTTGCAATATCTGGCTCCTTATACCGGTGCAGCTATGGCTGAGCACTTTATGTACAACGGCAAAGCTACCTTGGTAATTTATGATGACCTTTCCAAGCAAGCTGCTGCTTACCGACAAATGTCCTTGCTACTTCGTCGTCCACCCGGTCGTGAAGCTTATCCTGGAGATGTATTCTATCTCCACTCTCGCCTATTAGAACGTGCCGCTAAATTGAGTGATGAATTGGGTAAAGGCAGTATGACTGCCCTACCAATTATTGAAACCCAAGCTGGTGACGTATCCGCCTATATTCCTACCAACGTAATTTCCATTACCGACGGTCAGATTTTCTTATCTTCCGACCTATTTAACGCAGGTATTCGTCCCGCCATCAACCCTGGTATTTCCGTATCTAGGGTAGGTTCAGCAGCACAAACCAAGGCAATGAAAAAAGTTGCTGGTAAACTGAAACTGGAATTGGCTCAGTTTGACGAATTACAAGCTTTTGCCCAATTTGCTTCTGACTTAGATAAAGCTACCCAAGACCAATTGGCAAGGGGTGCGCGGCTGCGTGAATTACTGAAGCAGCCCCAAAACTCTCCACTTTCTGTATACGAGCAAGTAGCTATCCTCTACGCAGGTTTGAATGGCTACTTAGATGAAGTACCAGTAGAGAAAATTACTGACTTCGCTACCGGTTTCCGGGACTACTTGAAGACTGGTAAGCCTGAGTACACCCAAGGAGTACAAACCAGTAAAGTACTGGGTGAATCAGAAGAAACTGCATTGAAAGATGCAATTAACGAGTACAAGAAAACCTTCTTGGCAACAGCGTAGCAATATTTTAGATTTTGTGGAAAGTTGAGTCAGTTAGGTCTTGGGGTCTCACGCCACTCCGCACAAGTCGGGGAACCCGCCCATGCAGGTGGCTCCGCAAGCAGAGGAATTGACGTTTCGGTGTGGGAAAAACCCCCTACCCAACTTTCCAAACATGATTTTGGATTAACTCCAAAATTCCAAATCTAAAATCTAAAATCTAAAATCTAAAATCAGATTATGGCAAATCTCAAAGCAATACGCGATCGTATTAAGTCAGTTAAGAACACCAAAAAAATTACAGAAGCCATGCGCCTAGTGGCGGCAGCTAGGGTACGTCGCGCCCAAGAACAGGTAACATCTACCCGTCCTTTTGCTGATCGCTTAGCACAAGTACTATATGGCTTGCAAACCCGCCTGCGTTTTGAAGATGCAAATTTACCTCTATTGAAAAAACGCGAAGTTAAGTCCGTAGGCATATTAGTTGTTTCCGGCGATCGGGGTTTGTGTGGTGGTTATAATAATAACGTCATCAAACGCGCCGAGATGCGGGCTAAGGAACTAAAGGCACAAGGGCTTGATTTCAAATTCGTAATTGTTGGACGTAAGGCACTCCAGTACTTCCAGCGTCGTGAATACCCCATTGATGCCAGCTACTTTGGTTTAGAGCAAATTCCTACTGCTGCCGAAGCAAACAAAATTGCTGACGAACTACTGTCTTTGTTCCTCTCAGAAAGTGTGGATCGGATAGAGTTAATTTATACCCGATTTATTTCCTTGGTTAGTTCCAACCCCGTGGTACAAACCTTACTACCCTTAGACCCCCAGGGTTTAGAAGCCCAAGACGATGAAATATTCCGGCTGACAACCCGTGGTGGTGAATTTCAGGTAGAAAGGCAGAAGGTCAGCACAGATGTGCGCCCCTTGTCTCGGGATATGATTTTTGAACAAGACCCAGTACAAATACTGGATTCGTTGTTGCCTTTGTATCTTAGTAATCAATTATTGAGAGCATTGCAAGAAGCTGCGGCTAGTGAATTAGCTGCAAGGATGACAGCCATGAGTAACGCCAGCGATAACGCAGCTCAACTGATTGGTACCTTGACATTGAGTTACAATAAAGCTCGGCAAGCCGCAATTACCCAAGAAATTCTTGAGGTTGTGGGTGGAGCTGAAGCACTTAACTAAAACTCAATTGCTAACTGTGACATCCTCCCACACCAAATCAGAGATTATGGTGTGGGCTTCCCAAAAAGTATACTAAAAATACTCGATAATAGAACCATAACCTAGCTGCGCGACACAAAAAGACACGCTACTTCGCAGGTAAAATTAGGCAGCAAAGGCGAGGCGATCACGTCACCAACAATTCTCCATCAATAATTTCATAACGAATCCATTCGTTATCAGGTAGCGCAGCCACATCTTGAATTGTCCAACGAGCTCTGTCCGTACTCTGGCTCATGACAGTTAAAGGTAAAAGTGTAATATTCCGTTGCCATCTTGTAACACATTTTTGTCCTAGAGAGCTATAATATAGATAGAAGAACATCATGGGTCCGTAACGGTTTCGACAGGTTGGCGAAATCTACCTTATGATTCAGGTCGAGAGTGAGTCTCCTCTCGCAAATCAAAGACTCAAAAAAAAAGTAAATGCGAACAACATCGTATCTTTCGCTCGTAAGCCCGTTGCAGCAATTGCATAGGTAAAAACACCTCTCTTAGGTTCGAGCCTCCCTAGTCTGACTCCGTTAAGGACTTCGGAGCAACCCCCAACGGATGCGCTAAATTAGTTACCTCTGGTTGACTAATTGGCAAAGAAATCACCAGAGCATCCTAGCGTTCGGGATAATGAACGTTCCCCGTTCCGAGGGTAAAAGGAACTAAGCCTGTGAACGAATGAGGAGTCAATACCCAGTCTGGACAGCAGTTCGACTCTGCTCGGATCCACTAATAATTTTTCATAAATCCACTTGACATTTGTGCGTTGAGTGGATTCTATTTTTAAGTAATAAGTAATAAGTAATAAGTAATAAATTTACTGCTCATGAGTTTGGTGCTATCGCTAAAATATTAACAGTAGCAATTTCGCCTTGGGAATCAAATATGACAGGCAAGAGGACGCGACGTAATTTCTTAACTACAACAGTTGCGATCGCCGGTGGTATTATCGGATGTAAAACCGGACAAAAAAATACTACTAGTAATGCTGCACCCCCTAGTTCCATGCCAGAAAAAATTTTAGGGAATACGGGTGTAAAAGTTCCCATATTTGGCTTGGGTGGTGCTGGAAGAACGCCCCTATCTTGGGATAAAGAAAAAGATGCTGTAGTAATAATTGAAAAAGCTCTAGAATTGGGTATTCGCTACTTTGATACTGCGGCTAGTTATGGACCCAGTGAAGATTATTTCGGTAAAGTATTACCACCCCACCGTGCCCAATTATTCTTAGCCAGTAAGACTGACAAACGAGACAGGGATGGTGCTTGGCGAGAGTTAGAACGTAGCCTTAAGCGTTTGAAAACAGACTACCTTGATTTGTGGCAATTGCATCACGTTTCTTTTAATCAGGAATTAGATACCATCTTTAGTGCTTCTGGCGCGATTAAAGCAATGGAAGAGGCAATACAGCAAAAAATTATCCGCTTTACAGGTATTACCGGACACCATGAGCCAAAAGTAATTGCTGAAGGTTTGCGTCGCTACCCTTTTCATACCACCCTCATTCCCGTAAATGCAGCAGATAAATATCATCCTCGTCCATTTCTTCCTGTAGTTCTTCCAGTTGCTCGGCAAAAAGATGTGGGTGTGATTGCCATGAAAGTCCCTGCTTATGGACGTTTATTTAAGCCAGGAGGATTAACAGGGATGGAGCAAGCTTTAGGATATAGCATGTCTCAACCAGGGGTTCACTGCTGTGTAGTGGCGGCTGAGAATGTAAAACAATTAGAAGGTAATGTGAAAGTTGCGCAAGCATTTCAACAACTTAGTACTAAGGAATTGGCAAAAATAGAACAGCGCGTTGCTGGTATTTGGCAAGATAGTACATTCTTCCGTGCTTGGACATAGTTATCAAGATTGACGAAAATATTCACGTTGTACCATTTTGAAATAAAA
>NZ_FYBH01000167.1 GCF_900185595.1 Calothrix rhizosoleniae SC01 | reverse complement strand
AGAAGATATTGAAACACTATTTGAAATTAGAACTAGCGTTGTCGAAAATCATCAATCCCGAGAAGAAATTGCAAAGCTAGGTATCACCCCAGAAACAGTTGCTGAAATGCTACAAACTGATTGTTGTGCATGGATTGCAGAAATTGATGCTAAACCAATTGCTTTTTCTATCGCCAATGCAACTGAGAAAACCATTCTTGGTATGTTTGTTCTCCCTGCTTTTGCAGGTCGTGGAACTGGTCGTGCTTTAATGGGAAAAGCCGAAGAATGGCTCTGGTCACAGAATATTGAAGAAATATGGTTACTTACAAGTAGCGATCGCAATTTCAGAGCTTATGGTTTTTATCTCCATTTAGGATGGATTCCTGTAGGAATGGAAACGGAAGGAGAAATGAAAGGAGAGATGAAATTTATTAAAAAGAGAAACTAGACAACCAATTAAAAATCCAATTTTTGCCAAGTCTGCCATACTTTAATCAAATTACCTTGCATCAACGCCGCAACACCATCCAGCACTTGAAACTCTAGCAAATCAGGTTGCTTCGCTAAACTAGGCTGGAGAGACTTTCGAGCTGCTGCTGGTTGCCAATTATATAATTGTACAAACGCCAAATATGCCCAAGCATAGGGATTCTGGGAATCTAACTCAGTCACTTTTTCTAAAGCTGCGATCGCACCATCTACCCGTTTCTGCAATGCATTGGCTAAGGCTAAAGAATAAGCCCAATCTTTGTTAGGTGCAATATGCTCTAAACGATATGCCAAACTTAATCGTGTTTGTACTAGATAATCTTGAATTGGGTCGTATTGGTTAATACGTCCAACTTCATCAAATACTTTGCTTACAGCTTCTGTACCTTTAGGTAAATTAGTTGCCAGAGTCCTTAATTGAGTTAACAAATCCAATTCCGGTGCTGGGATAGGAGCAACTTGAGGGTCAATATTTAGAGTAATATTTGGTACTTTAATTGGATAAACTTTCCCAGTCTTCCGATTAAGATAGGTAGCCTCCAAAGTATAATTTCCTGGTGTAATTGCAGCAGGGGGTAACATGGCTAATTTTTCGGTAACTTGAAATTTACCTTGGGGCTCTTGCTTACCTGCATCTAAATTCCCCATACCAATACCGTGGTCATGTATCCAAAAAGACTTTGACTTATCTCCTGGAGAATTAAGGGAATGCCAAGTTAACAACACTAACCCCTGTTGTAATTCTGACCAATCACCACTCCAGGTATAAGATATAGGTAATGGAACTCCCGGTGGTGCTGTTTCTGGGATTTTAACTTGAGAGAGGGTAATCTGAGTTTGTGAACCTTGGGAAACAGACTTTACCTCGATTGGAGTTATTTGACGATGATAAAGTTTAATAGAACTACCATCAGGCAACTTCCAAGCTTCATTTAACTGAAAATCCCCACCTTTCTCCACAATTGGCACGATTTTGCCCTGTGCTTCTGGAACAGAACCTTGATCACCAGACTTAGTCAGGAACCAATCAAGCGATCGCGCATCTTGGGGAACAAACTTATTTCTGGTTCCCACTTGACGACCGTAAACTTGAAAATTTGCCAGCGCCCCATAATAATTTAAACTATGTTGGTTAATTTCCCTCGTTGAAGGCAACACTCCCAGATTTGAGCGTAAATAAGGCTCAGTTTGAATAATTTGACTAATTACCTGACGATGGGGTAACTCTTCTCCCATATAAGGATAATGCTGAACCTTGGGACTCAAAGCTTGAGTCATCCAGATTCCGGGAATACCACCAACTGGAAAAAGATTGAGTAACATTAGCAACACCGCCAATCCCAAAACACCCCAGCGAATACGTTTTCCCCAGAGATTGCGAAAGCAAGTTAAGCCATAGGACAATAATATTGAGACAATAGGTAAATATGGCAACACATAGCGTTCATCTTTATTCGGATTGACAGATGAAAGCAAATATGAACCCACAAAAAAGACTACCAACCATTTACCAGAATTTATGGGAGACAATAAATCCTTTGTACCTTTGACTCCATCAGTAGAATCTCCAGAATTCCTATAATCCGTGATCCGACAATAGAGTAGCAACAGCCCTATAGGTAGAATTAGCAAAGGAATAGAGACTTGATGGGGTAATTGGTGCCAATAGAAAGTCCAAGCTTTGAGAGTATTCAAAGGAGCATCCCCTTCCGCGATCGCAGAATCTATGGTTGCCCGTTTTCCAGAAGTTAAAATAAACAACCAATTAGTGCGATACCAGGAACCGAAAACCAATGTAGACAATCCAAAAGCACCAAATAACTGGAATAGCTTTCCCCAACGACGATGAAATAGATTCTCAAAAATTACCCACAATATAGGTACAAGCAAGAAAATCAACGCCGTTTGCTTCAGCATCAAAGCCAACCCAAAGCATAACCCAAACGCCCCAGCCATCAAGATGGAGTAAAGAGGATGTGAAGTGTAGACAACAGATTTTCTCCCCTGCTCCCTGCTCCCTGCTCCTCTGCTTCTTCCACTCCCCTTAAATCGCCAAGCCGTAAGACAAAAGAAAGTTAATGTGACAACTGCTGCTAGGGGATAATCTAAGAGAAATTCCAGACGGAAACGATATAGTCCAGGTAATACTTGACACAATCCAGCTGCCCACAAACCAACGGATTCGCCAAACAAAATTGTGCCCAAACCATAGACAGAACCAAGTAAAATTGCACTGAATACCAGCATTACCAATGTAGCCTGATCCTGTCCCGTACCGAAAATATTTTGTATATATGCTGTAACAATATAAGTCAAAGGTGGTATTTTAGAAGACAATAGCCATAAACTTTGCCACCACTCCCCATTCCACCACTCGGGATTTTGTAACCCCCGCCAATAGTTTAAAGTACCTGTAAGATAATCAGCCTGATCCCAACTAGGAATAGAGCGATCCAGAGCAAACCAAATGCGATCACACCCTGCACCCAGTAACCAAATCATGGCAAGTATCAATAGGTTGTTTTTTTATTTAAGAAAAAAAATTCCCATCCACAAGTTCAATTTTCAACCCTATCTTTATGTAATGGTACAACTTCAGCCTCATTACTTTCCCTTGCCACACGAATCAGTAATGCAGCAGAAATCAAACTAGAAATCATCGAGTTTCCACCATAACTAAACATAGGTAATGGTAAACCAGTAGTAGGTAAAGCACCGGTAGTTACTGCAATATGAATTAACGATTGCCCAACCAACACAAGAGTAATACCAATCGCCACCAGTCGATGGGCTGGTTTAGTTGTTTTTAATGCCACTCTCAATCCTAAGGTAGCGTAGCAAGCAAACATAAATAACAAAACCATACTGCCAAAAAATCCAAATTCCTCTGCGAACACCGAAAAAATAAAGTCAGTATCCTGAATTGGTAAATATGACAGTTTTTGTTGTGAAAGCCCGAAACCAGCACCCCAATGACCCCCAGAACCAACTGCTAACAAGCTTTGTACCAATTGATATCCATGTCTCCTGGCATCTGCCCAGGGATTGAGAAATGACATAATCCTTTGGCGCTGATATTCCTTAATACTGACGCTAAGTAGTGCCAGTAGCAATCCTCCAAGGGCTGTTCCTCCTAAATACTTATAAGGTAATCCTGCAGCCAGAGCAATAAACCAAATAGTCATACCACAAAGTGCAGTTGTGCTTAAATTAGGCTGGGCTAGGATTCCCAAAATTATCAGACAAAAAATAGCCAGCCAAGCAAAAATTAACCGCCAGCTAAGTTTGTCCCAGAGGGAAAAAAGCCGAGCACTTTGCAGTACCAGGAAAGGCTTAATTAATTCTGATGGCTGAAGAGGTACTGGTCCCAAAGGTATCCAACGGGATGCTCCCAAAGACCTTTTACCTAGTCCTGGTATGAGAGTAGCAAAAATGAACCCTAGGAGGATAAACAAGAACCAATGAGATAGTCGTAAAATCTTACGTAAAGGTAAATTAACAATAATTTGGAAAAAGACCAATCCCACTAATGCCCACAGTAATTGACGTTTAAAATAGTACAACCCGTCATACTGGCGATCATCGGCAACAGCGTAGGAAGCCGAAAATAAGACTATTAAGCCAATACATAGCCAAACAAATGTCAACCAGTGTAGCAATCTAGCTTCCGCAGACCAACTAGATACGGAATCATCAAAAAATGGGATTAAGCGCCGTAGATTCACAATGGGTACAAATCAGGTGTAATTATTTTCAATAAACTTTAACAATAAATAATTATCATATCCGCACTTTTACTAACATGGCTTATGCTGTTAAATTTACAGCATAAGCCAGAGCAGCTTGTTGTTTACGAGTCAGGATATCAAAACCAAAACAGGCAAATGCAACTGGTGACAGCTGAGATTGGGTGGAAAAAATCAAATTTTTGCCAGCATCTCTTAAGTATGTTTGACCTTTTTTGACTTTGACCTGATAAACTAATTGCTGTGTTGCTGTCTCAATATCACACCCATATTCTCTGACTTTGACGATATAAACGTTTTGATTATACCTGTCTTGTAGTTGATAAATACCTGTTTGGGACTGTTTTAAAGTATATTCTTTCTGGCTATATGACCAATTATTCATGTATTTAGAGCCTTCCATTTAAGTAATGAGCAGTTCTCCATTCAGAAGAATTGATAGCTTTTTTTTTGATTCAAAATAATGCCAATCTGATGTAAATCAAACTTAAGTGTTTTTGCGTCGGCGAAATCTTAACAAAGATTAAAGCAACTGTCAAACAATTTTGGATTGACCCCATGTCTAAGGTTAGGGGCTTGGGTCCTTTTATTATTCGGTCATAAAACTCTTTCCCGATTCCCAACTCCCGATTCCCCATTCCCTATTTTCCAGCTAGTAGTTAAACTATAAAACTAGCTGCTTCTCCCAGAGAAGCTTGCCAACTACGAGCATCATAATAAAGGTCTGCCAAAGTAATACTATATAGTGCTTCCTTGAGTTTTTGGTGCAATCTCCGCCAAAGACAAACAGTTACCCAATCTTCTGCTTGTGATGGTTCTGGATTGCAGTTAGGTAACTGGATAATATTTTCTCCTACTGCTTCCAAAATTTCTCCTAAAGATATTTGTTTTGGTTCTCTTGCTAATTGGTATCCACCAATACTACCCCGAACGGATTTAACTAATCCAGCACGGCGCATTTCTATTAATATCTTTTCTAGGTAAGGAGCAGGTATATCTTGACGTGTGGCGATTACTTTTACAGATACAGGACCAAATTTTGGCTGTAAGCTCAAGTCTAGTAATGCCTTGACACTATATTGTCCCTTAGCTGTTAGTTTCATAATTTATAAGACTTGCTCTGACTGGAATAGCTAATGACTTAAAGATGGAAGTTCGATTTTGCTTCTAGTAAAATTCAGCATACATCAACTAACCATTTAGACTAGGCAAAAAGCTGGCATGATCAGCATTTTATTCCCTTGAGGTTTCTATTAGGGAACACCAAAAAATAAATTACTCAATTTCTGGACTTGAACTAATTGCTTTACTCCCCCTGCTTCTATTCGGGTTGCGCCACTTGCTACAACGCGGGTAACCCCTACGGGTTGTGGCACTTGCTTTATGCCGGGAAACCCGTCCACCGCAATGGCTTACCGCGCAACGCAGTGGCTTACCTGCTCCCTGCTCCCCTGGATTTTGAGGGATTGGTTATTTTTTATTTGGAAGTCCTTTAGGGCAGCAGGAAATATTTTTTATCCTCCAGAGCAGTACTAGTTTTATTTATTCAAGTTCAGAGGCTGTAATTCTAGTAAAACTCGTAGATCTAGTTTATGAAACTTAAATAAATACAATATAGCATTAAAAAAATCAAGAAAAATTTCCTAATATGATTTATCAAAATTGCCAGCTTTATTACCAATATATTGTGCAGGCAAAATTGCATAATTAGCTAAAATTCTGCATCTAATTGTAATATACTTAAGCAATAGCTGAGATAAAAACTAAAGGACTCTGTTCCTCCGAGTAATTTATCGGCTAAAATAAGAACGATTAAAACACTTCAAACATTTATTTTCGATCTACATTGATGGCTAAACAGAAAAAAATTGAACCCCTAACGGGTGAAGAACTACTCACAAAAGTCAAAGAGTTAGAGAACCTCAGCAAAGATGAAAAAGCTAAAGAATGCGGATACTATACCGTTACCAAAAATGGTGTAGAACGTGTCAATATGATGAAATTCTTGAATGCTTTAATTGATGCGGAGGGCATTCAGTTAGATGGTACTCCTAGTTTAAATGGTAGAGGAGGACGCAGTGCCAGTTACAGAATCAGCGTGCAATCTAATGGTAATTTATTGATTGGTTCTGCCTATACCAAACAAATGAATCTCAAACCTGGAGACGAGTTTGTGATTACTTTAGGGAAAAAACATATTCGTTTGAAACAAGTTGATGCTGAAGAGATGGAAGATGTAGAAGCCACAGCGTAAATATTCGTCACTGTCGCCTAGGTAATTATTGATTCAGTTGTTTCTTGCTGTGCCTGATTCTGGGGGTTTTATTCCCCCAAAAAAAATTACTGGTCAGAATCAAACGATAAACTACACCATCAAGTATGTAAATCCACGATTCTCCCAAGGGAAAATGCCATCACCAAACACGAAAATTATGCTTGCGTTCATGGGCACGGCGTATTTAAGGTTATTTGAGATACCAATAGATTCTAAATCTTGCCTAGTTTCTTTATTGCCGATTTTCAAGTTGTTTTCCCAGGGATAATGATATCGCAACCAATCTCACCGAGTCCGGTGAAAGTGTTATTGATTGGTGAAACAACAAAATCTAACAAAAAATTTAAATTTTCTACTGTCTCTGATGATTGTGAGCGATCATTTATGCAATGCCAGGAACTAGATTTCAAACTTTAGTTTACGAATGAATAAAATAAACTACAGTAATTTGGTCTCAGGCTTCTGCTCTACTGATAGACTGTGACACAAATCACTGACAAATCAAATGATTACTGATTTGACAGATGATTGTAGTCAGTATCCTATATTTGTGTACTTATTTGACAAAAATTGAGTGAAAAAAGTTGCGTTTTTTTACAATCTGGCTGGGGATAATGCTTAAATGGTAAGACAGTTGATAAGTAATAGTTGTTCCTACAAAATACCAGCTAATCAAGATGCATATCCATCTGAATTTAATGATGCTGTGATTGCTTTACGTAGGTTATGCTGAGTTAATAATGTAACTTTGTGGGTATTCTGAATAGAGGGAATCTCTAAAATCTAAATTTCCCGACAAATTGAGTACAAATCACATATCTATATAAAGTAAGTAAATGGATTAAACGGACAAAATTAATGAATACACACAATAATATTGATAATCACTATCTTACTTGCCCAATTTGCCAAAATAATGGAAAATCTCAGTTAATTAAGAGTGGCTCTGGATTATTTACCTGCCCTTATTGTCAGGAGCGGCTAGTTGTCAGCCATAGTGGTCATTATGTCCGGGATCCATTGGCTTGGAAACAGACTATTTTCTATGAGTCATTGCGTACTCATAATAGACCTAATAATAAAATTTTCAGCAAATCTGTTTTATTTAAGAGATCCTTAGTATCTTTAATTTTATTAGTTGCGATGATCACGGGGATGATATTTGTCACTCAACAACAAGTATCTAATAAAGAGACTCCAGCAATTCCTAAAATAGATAAACCGGACAAACCAGAGTAAAACTTAAATATGTTGACTTGAACAAAAAAATATTTGACTATATAACTAAATATCTAAATATCATTCCCCTTCCTCTCTTTTGTTACTAGTATCCAGCCTTCAGATTCGTTAATTTGCTTGACTGCACCCAATTGCATTTGATTGAGAGCATCTTGAGTCAATAACAAGTAAGGTTGCTGATTCTGTTGCCAATATTCTTGTAGTTGTATATTATTGCCAGGAATAATGGAGCGATCGCTATAAAAATTGAGGGAAGGGCGATGTTCACGATTAGATGTGTAAATTTTGGTACCCGGTGGAGTTCCTTGCTTGACAATTTCACCTACTGGTTTAACGGGGTAGCGTTCTTGCAGTTCCCAAACCCAGTGGTTAGATTGCATGAGTAATAAAAGGGATAAATAACTTCCCCAAATTAAAACTTGCAGGAACTGCTTGTCACCTTTGTGTACCAAAACGGCTGCTAATCCCATAGTGATGGCTACCACAATGAAAATTAGCTGTAGTTCAATGGGGTTGGAATTATTCCATGAGTAATAAATTAGAATTCCACAAGCCGCAATTGCTAGTAAAGTTAAACCATTAACCCAAGCACGGGGATAGGATGAAAGTAAAGGAAATCCTTCAATTTCAGCAAAAAGTACACCAATAGTTAGGGCAATACTAGGATAAATGGGGAAAACATACCAAGGTAGTTTAGTAGTCATTATGGAAATAATTAGCAAATAACCCCCCATCCATACCAATATTAATTTTGCCCAGCTCAAATTTCGGTTTTCCCAACATAGGCGCAAAGCTTGGGGTAAAAACAATAACCACGGCCAGGTATATTTAGCAATTTCTAAAATATAAAACCAAGGGGGATGGGCATGTCCTTCAACAGCCTGCCAAATACGGCTGAGGGATTGATTCATCACCCCAATATCACTAAAGGTATGACCGTAATGCCACCACTGGGCACCATACCATAAAGCTACAGGAATCATACCTAAACAGATGGCAAACCAGAAATAACAACTGGTAAGTAATCTGGGTGTATCCCAGAGCAAAAAAATACAAGCGATCGCTGCTAATAATAACCCCAACATGCCTTTTGTCAGGCAAATGAGTCCCAAGCTCACTCCTATTCCCAGGCAATAAACTAAGTTATACCGCGATCGCAATACCCATAAAATCATTAACAGAAAGAAAAATACTGCCCCTCCATCCAACATGGCTAAACGTCCATGACGCACCACAGGTAGCATGGTGAGATAAACGAGAGCAGCGTAAATAGCACAAATACGTTGATGAAATAATTCTCGAGCAATCCCGTAGAGTAAGGGTACAGAAATTGCTGATAGTAATGCTCCGGGTAAACGTGCTGTCCACTCACTCACTCCCCCGAGGGAATAAGCTATAGCAATCAACCAATGCATAAGTGGTGGTTTATTTAGATATGGTTCTCCTCCCAGAGTTGGGTACAACCAAGTCATGGAATTAATCGGTGTACGCCCAATTTCTCGAGCCACCTGGGCTACTGTTCCTTCATCCCAATCTCGTAGAGGTAATGTACCCAAATCTATGGTAAAAAGTAATACAGTTGCTATCAAGAGGAGGATGATCCACAAGCCATCAATCCATTGGTCATGAAGTTGATCCCATTTTTTGACTCGACCCCAAAAAAAGCTTTTTGCTGGCATACTCTGGAAATTATTGGCAAATTTAGTCTAGATAGAGACAAAGACGCGATGGTGATTACTTGGTTGCCGTATTTAACTCCAAAAGAGCTTTGGCAAATCGTAAATATAACCATTATGCTTGAATATTATCAAATCTTAAACTAATTCAATTTTTCCCAAAAGGGATTCAAGCCTATACATTTATATATGGGGTTCTGTTCTTTCCCCTGTTCCTTGTCCTCTTCGTAGGGTTCTGTTCTCCCCTCTGCCCCTTGTCCTCTTCGTTGACAAGTATTGTCAAGTTAATTTGAATTTTATTGACTAAATACACTATGGTAAAAATTGCCAATTAGTCTACTAAATATAACAATTAATAAATACCTTGGAGGGAGCATCAATGAACATATCTTTTATTTTAGATGTCACACTGGGTTTAATATTTATTTTCTTGACCCTGAGCTTATTAGCATCGGAAATCCAAGAATTGATTGCTACACTTTTTCAATGGCGCGCCCAACATCTAAGAAGAGCAATTGAAATTCTCTTGGCTGGAGATTTACAAAATTCACAAGATTTGCGAGTCATTCAATTAGTCAATCAAATTTATGCGAATCCTTTAGTTAAAAGTCTGAACCAGGAAGCGAAAGGTTTACTCCCCACCTTACCCCGACAATTTACCTGGAGAGTAGCCTCAATTTATCGAGCACTGCAACCAAAGGGTCCAAGATTACAAACAAAAGATACAGTCTTTGGTGATCAAAAGCATAGTGGACCATCTTATATTCCTGCCCAAACTTTTGCCAATACTCTTATAGATACTCTACAAGTACCAACATTAGTTCAAAAATTGAGTGAATCCAGATTTACAAAATTTAAAGAGCAAAAATTAGCAGAGATTCAAAATATTGTCTTTCAACTGCAAGAGCAGTCTGCTAATGATGAAAATATGGCTACTTTTTTTAATAAAATGTACCAGGAATTTGCAGAGATGCACGCAGAATTCGAGCAAATTCTTTGGAACTTCCAACAAGATAAAGCTGATTTAGTTACCAGTATTAATCGTATGGGAGAAAGTCTGGATAGATATATTGATAGTTTTCAATCGAATATGACAACCAATGATATATCCACAAAAGCTTTGAGAAGACTACAATTTTTAAAACAAGATGCTTTTGGTGATGCAGAAAGAGCAATATCCCTTGGTGGTTTACAGCCTAATGTGAATGAAGTGGTTCAATCTGTGAATAAGGATAGCCCTGTTTATCAGGAAATCAAAGAATCCATGCAAGATAGAGATAATGAGGCGTTTCAAGCTATTGAAAATGTGATAGATCGCTTACCTCCATCTATGGCACAAAGTTTGAGTATTTTTGCCAAAAATGCCCAAACAAGGGTACAAAAGACAGAGGAAGGCATTAGTTTACTACGTCAGGAAATTGAGCATTCATTTAATAATTCTATGGATAGGGCATCAGGAGTATACAAGCGTAACTCTAAGGGTGTAGCCATTTTGTTGGGAATTATTATTGCTGTTATTTCCAATGCTGATACATTTCATATGGTGAATCGGCTATCTAAAGATTCTGCTATCCGGCATACAATTATTAGTAATGCTGGGCAAGTTTTGCAACAAGATTCCCAATCTGTGGTCAATTTTGAGGACTTAAAAAATCAAACGGATCAAGTATTGACCGATATTGCTCTACCTTTGGGTTGGACTAATACTAATTATCAGCAACAAATTGTCTCCAAACAAGAATCTTTCCCATTCTTTAAGTATTTAAGTATGTTTTTTGGTTGGATTATCAGTGGAATTGCGATCGCTATGGGAGCCCCATTCTGGTTTGATATTTTAAATAAGATTGTGAATGTGCGTAATTCTGGCAAGTCTCCAACACCTTAATGTTTTCAGTTTTATTTACCATTATATTCAACCTTGGTAAATAAGGCGCGATATACAGGCTCCCCTTTATTCTGAGTAGCTATTTCCCGCTCTGTAGGCACTGGAAGGGGATTTTCCAATAGCCATTCTCCATTACCTTGTCTCTCAAAAGCGGGATGTGCTGCAAAACGATCGCACATTTCCCATGTAACAAATTGAATATCTGACTGTAAAAATACTATTCCTCCTGGTGCTAGATATTCTGCCAGTTCTGCAACTAATTCTGGTTGCACAACACGCCGCTTTGCATGGCGAGTTTTAAACCAGGGGTCGGGGAATTGAATGCTAACCTGTTGTAGTGTTCCCGGAGCCAGACTAGATAAAAGCGATCGCATGGAGGCATTAACATTACAAAATAAGTAATGTAGGTTTGTCAGCCCTAATTCAGAACATAATCTATTGGCATCATCTACCAATGGCTCACGAATTTCTAGCCCTAGAAAATTCCAATGGGTTTGTATCTGTGCCATTTTTAATGCAAAACGTCCCCTAGCACAACCAATATCTAAATGGAGGGGTTGGTTGGGATGAGCATAGATTTTTCCCCATTCTAGAGGATTTACAGGTGTTTGATACTTGTTTGCTAAAGGGTTAACGTGCTGACGGACTCGGACTCTCAATGCTGCCAAATTTTTCTGCTCCTTTTAACAATTACCAGTTATTCTTTTACCAATTTTAAAATAATTTATTTCTCTAGGTAGATGCTAAATTTTTGAAATTTTGAATCTACATTTTGTCATTTTTTGATTCTGACCACACTCCTTCGGTGTTACTTCGTAAACGCTGCTAAATGAACCTCCATACTATACAAATCTTAACGGGGATCATTTGTCTGCGACATGATAAAGGTCAGGTTATACTTTTTTTTAAAGAGTTTTTACACTCTGATTTAAAAATTATCATTACTTCAATGACTTATAAATTTCGTTTTGCAATAGTTAGCGACTTACATATTGCCCTTCCCCATACTATTTGGCAACATCCCAGTCGATTTCATTTAGTGGAAGTTAGTATTAATGCATTTGAAAGTGTACTAGAACATTTAACACAATTAGACTTAGATTTTCTATTGATTCCAGGGGACTTAACCCAACATGGGGAGCCTGAAAATCATAGCTGGTTGGCGGAACGCTTATCAAAGCTGCCTTTTCCTGCTTATGTTGTGCCTGGAAATCATGATGTTCCTGTATTACAGGCAAATGAGCAATCTATTGCTTTCGGTGATTTTCCTTACTATTATCGCAAGTTTGGTTATTCTCAACCAGAAAAGAGTTATTACACCTGTGAGGTACTTCCAGGGGTAAGACTAATTGGATTGAATTCTAACTCGTTTAACGACCAAGGAAAATTAGTCGGGCGGTTGGATGAACAGCAATTGCAATGGTTACAAGGGGTATTAGATGATGCTGGTGATGATTTGGTGTTGGTAATGGTACATCACAACGTAGTTGAGCATGTGCCCAACCAGTCCAGTCATCCGATAGCAAATCACTACATTTTGCAAAATGCGCCAGAACTATTGCAATTACTGCAACAATACGGAGTTAAACTGATATTCACAGGACATTTACATGTTCAAGATGTGGCTCAATCCCATGGTTTATATGAAATTACTACAGGTTCATTGGTAAGCTATCCCCATCCTTACCGCATACTGGAATTTAAACAGGATGATCGCGGTAGGGAGTGGTTACAATTTTTATCATATAGAGTGGAATCAGTACCTGATTTTCCTAACTTACAACACTCTTCTCGCCAGTGGATGAGCGATCGCAGTTTCCCCTTTGTTGTCAAGTTATTGAGTCTAAG
>NZ_FYBH01000132.1 GCF_900185595.1 Calothrix rhizosoleniae SC01 | reverse complement strand
AGTGTAATGGAGTCGCGAGTAAGTGCTTGCGATGTAAAAAGCCGTAGACTTCTCTAACAAAAATAACCTGTATATTAGATATCTCCAAAAAAGATAAAAGCTTTACTGTGACTAGTTTAAATCGTGCTAATGCAAGGGTGATTTTTGTGCTAGTCAATACAGTCATTTCAGTTATCAGTTATCAGTTATCAGTTATCAGTTATCAGTTTCACCATTGCGGGATAATTTATCAAAGGGTAAATTTTTATGGCAGCGCTCGCCTACGGCGGGCGCTCCGCGCTATCGTGAAACAACTCCCTGGAGTATTGCTAATTTCAATGCTAGCAGTAAAGTTTCTACAGAATTTTTACAGATAAATTAGGTTGGAGTAGATAGGATATTTGGACTAATTTTGAATAATAATGATTATCATGCCTAATTATATCCAAGTTAAAACTTCTGGTTATGAATCAACTATTTAGTCCCCGCATCTCTGTAGAACAGGTAGAAGAAGGTTTCCAGCTTGCTCCTAAATTTGATGGTAACGGGTTGATTCCCGTGGTGACAACCGATGTTAATACTGGTGAGGTGCTAATGCACGCTTACATGAATGAGGAAGCTTTAGTCAAAACTATTGAAACAGGGGAAGCTCATTATTATAGTCGTAGTCGTCAGCAATTATGGCATAAAGGTGCTACAAGCGGACTGGTACAAAAAGTCCGACAATTATTGATTGATGATGACCAAGATTGTGTGTGGATGCGGGTTGAGGTTGCGGGTTCCGGTGCAAGTTGTCACGTCGGCTATCGTTCTTGCTTTTATCGTAGTATTCCTGTGGGAAACAATGCAGTTTCTGAGGAAAAAGGGGTAAGCTTGCAGTTTACGGAGATAGAGAAAACCTTCGACCCGCAAGTTGTTTATGGGGATGCACCTAATCCGACGCAACTTTGAGGAATTTCATTTGTATCGGGATAGTGTGTCCATTTGCCGCTTCCGCGCAATCGCGTAGCGGCTTAAAAGTGGGAATGACCTATAGTGAGGAAACTAAAGTATTACAATTAGGTGAAAATTCAAACTTAAAATTTAACAACTTCGTCGAGCATAATGGGCGATCGCGTGTAAATACAGCAACTACCACCGCTTAAAACTTTTTATTGGGGATTACCTGTACGGGAATCTCTTATTTATGAGTTAAATATTCAATTAGAGTTGTTTTACCACTACTTACAAATCCTAAAACTAGGTTAACAGGCAATGGATTGAGTTGATTTCCCATTGCCTATATTCAAGTTATAAATTCAAGTTATGAATTAATGGAACTGAGGAGTATGTCTAATCAAATTCATAAACTCCTCACGGGTACGGGAATCATCTGCAAATACACCCCGCATTGCACTAGTAACAGTCCAAGAGCCTGGTTTTTGCACCCCACGCATCACCATACACATATGACTAGCTTCTACAACCACCGCAACACCTTGGGGTTTCAACAATCCTTGGAGTGCATCAGCAATTTGTAAAGTCAATCTTTCCTGTACTTGTAAACGTCGTGCATACATTTCACAAATACGGGCAATTTTTGACAATCCAATCACTTTCCCATTGGGAATATAAGCCACATGAGCGCGGCCAATTATTGGTAAAATGTGGTGTTCGCAGGAACTAAAAATATCAATATCCCGCACTAAAACCATTTCGTCTGCACTTTCTGTAAAAACTGCACCATTTAACAGCTCATCCAAAGATTCATGATATCCCTTGGTGAGAAACTGTAAAGCTTTCATCACCCTTTTGGGTGTATCTTTTAATCCTTCTCTATCTGGATCTTCACCTAATCCGAGCAACAAAGTTCGTACAGCTTGCATCATCTCTGCTTCTGTAACTTGTGGCTTTTGTTGAGTAGATTGAGACGCAATAAGTTGTTCGGCAGAATTGAATTCTGGACGAAATGATAAAGTCATTGTATTGCTCTGATAGTTGTTGATGATTAGTGAGTATGATTACTTAGAAGTCATACTATTTCTTTATAAGGATACAACGAATGAAGCCCACACAAGTGGGCTTTGTTATGGTATCCCCGCTCTTTAAGAGTGAGGGCGATTAAGTGCATCCTCATACAGAATTAGTATCACTAATTTTTTCTTAATACTTCTTCATAATACCAAACATTGATCTAAAAGAGAATGTATCTCATTTTTTTCCAGATTTCTGCCAATGAAGACTAGCTGATTGCTCGGTGTAGTTGACCATTCTTCCCCATCGATTTGATAACGAGGACCGCTGAGTTGAAATATATGGCGTAATTCGCTATCACTAAACCACAGAATACCCTTTGCTCGGAACACATTTTCTGGCATTTGCTCGTTTAAGAAATGCTCAAATTTATAGACATCGAAAGGTTTCTCGCTCTGATAAGAGATAGAAACAAAGCCATCATTCTCTAAGTGGTGTGAATGATGGTGATGATGTTCGTGTTCGTGATGGTGGTGGTGATGATGTTCGTGTTCATGCTCATGTTCATGATGGTGATGATCGTGATGGTGATGCTCATCTTCCTCCACCAAAGAAGCATATTCATCTGTTTGTACTAAGTCTACGCCGAGAATTAATGGTAAAGCTACCTGACCATAGGTAGTATGTAGAATCTTCGCGCTTGCTTTTGTTTCATTGATAAAACTCTCTAATTCTGCCAATTTTTCTGGAGTAGCCAAGTCAGTTTTATTCAGAAGAATAATATCACCATAGGTAATCTGTTTTAAAGCTGCTTCACTTTGAAAATGTTCCCGATTAAAGGCTTCCGCATCAACGACAGTGAGAATAGAATCAAGAGAAGTGAATCTCCGTAATTCTGTCCCTAAAAAGGTTAAGACAATAGGTAATGGATCGGCCACACCTGTGGTTTCGATGACCATATAATCTACACGGTCATCTCTTTCTAAAATTCGATAAACAGCATCAACTAATCCATCATTGATGGTACAACAAATACAGCCGTTACTTAATTCCATCATGTCGTCTTCTGTGGAGACTAGTAATTGGCTGTCAATATTAATATCTCCAAATTCATTCACCAAGACAGCGACTTTTAAGTCTTGTTTATTATGTAGGATTTGATTGAGTAATGTAGTTTTTCCACTTCCTAAAAAACCCGTAATGATGGTGACAGGCATTCCTCGCTTGGGAATATTAGGAATAATATCAGGTTGGGGTGTAGTGACTTGAGTCATATGATTTTAGATTTTAGATTTTAGATTTTGGGTTTTAGATTTTGGATTTTGGATCACTCTACACAGCTTGTTGAATTTACGTCTCTAACAATTGGGAAATGTCTGCATATTCAATCTCAGCCATACTTTTATGAATTTTGTACTGCTGTAAGAAATTATTCATTACATTAATTGCAGTTTTCACAGGTGGACAATCAAATTCTGTACACTGTAATTGCCTAAGAGAGATGGGAATTTCTTGATTAATTTTCAAAGCCTGATAAACCCATTGCTTAATTTGCTGAGTTTGTTGTGAATTACTGGGTTGAGATTGTTTGTCAAACTTGAAATTCATATCACTAAACCTTAAATTATGGTTTTAGATGCGATCGCAGTTTGTAAACGACTGACGACTTCATTCACTGACAGTGCTCCTAAATCCCCGGCTTCTCTGGTACGTACACTCAAAGTTTGATTTTCCACTTCTCGCTTACCCACTACCGCAACTACAGGAATTTTTTCTAATTCAGCGGTACGAATTAATTTCCCTAACCTTTCTCCACTACTGTCAACTTCTACCCTAAAACCTGCTGTACGTAAATCAGCAGCCATTGATTCTGCATAATCTCTGACTTCATCACTCACAGGTAATAATCGTAATTGAATTGGTGCTAACCACAAGGGAAAGTTACCAGCATAGTTCTCAATTAAAATCCCAAAAAATCTTTCTAACGAGCCAAAAATTGCTCTATGAATCATAATTGGTCGCTGTTTTGTGTTGTCACTAGCGACATATTCCATGTCAAATCTTTCGGGTAAATTAAAGTCTACCTGAATTGTGGAGCATTGCCATAATCTACCAATTGCATCTCGAATTTTAATATCTATTTTCGGTCCATAAAATGCACCACCACCTTCGTCAATTAGATAATCCCATCCCTTAGTATTTAATGCTTGTTTTAAAGCCGTAGTTGCTAATTCCCATACCTCATCTGTCCCCACGGATTTATTAGGACGGGTGGAAAGATTTACTTCGTAATTTTCAAAGCCAAAGTCAGATAATATTTGTTCTGTGAGATTTAAAACTGCCAAAATCTCATCTGCTATTTGGTGGGGTAAACAAAAAACATGAGCATCATCTTGGGTAAAACCACGTACCCGCATTAAACCATGTAATGCTCCCGAACGTTCATAACGGTAAACAGTTCCTAGTTCTGCCCATCTTAGGGGTAATTCCCGATAGGAATGCTGCTTATTTTTGTAGGTTAAAACATGGAAAGGACAATTCATTGGCTTAATTTGATAAGCCTGTTTCTCCACTTCCATGGAATCAAACATATTCTCATTATAAAAGTCAAAATGACCAGACGTTTTCCATAAATCTAAATTAGCAATGTGGGGAGTATACAACAATTGATAACCAGATTCTAGGTGAGATTTTCGCCAGTAATCTTCAATTATGTAGCGAATAATTGCACCCTTGGGATGCCAAAATACCAATCCTCCACCAGCATCTTCTTGAATGCTAAATAAATCCAGTTCTTGCCCTAATTTACGATGATCCCGTCGTAATGCTTCTTCTCTTTGCTGTAAATATACTTGTAATGCTTCTGGAGTTTCCCAAGCTGTACCGTAAATACGTTGCAACATGGGTTTAGTTTCATCCCCTTGCCAATATGCACCCGCTACACTTAATAATTTGAATCCATCCGGGTGAATTTCTTCCGTAAAATTTACATGGGGTCCGGCGCACAAATCCCACCAGTATTCAGTGGGAGATAAAGCACTTGCAGCAAACAATGATGGTTCTATTTTTCCACCATCAGGATTACCAATAAAATAGCGAGTAATTGTTTCCTCAACAGGAATACGTTCTAATATTTCTAATTTAAAGGGTTCATGTAAAGCTACAATTTCTGCCTTAATCTCTTCTCTTGCTACTTCTTCACGAATAATTGGTAGATTTAACGTGATTATTCGCTGCATTTCAGTCTCAATTTTACCCAAGTCATCCACAGTAATACCGATCGGACAATCAAAATCGTAGTAAAATCCCGTTTCAGTAACTGGCCCTATAGCGACCTTTGTCCCTGGAAACAGCTTTTGTACAGCCATTGCCATGATGTGAGCGCAGGTATGACGTATGTGTTCTAATCTTTCTGAGTTCTGCTTGTGACGACTATCTTGGGACTGAGGTACTGAGCTGACCATGACAAAATAGAATGAGAATCGTTATCATGATAGCGCGAAAATGAAATTTAGCAATACCAACTCTGGGAATAGTTTGACTGGGTAATATTAAGTTATCGATGATGAGTGAAGTTTAGCAGTTATCAATAAATTGAGAGTGCTTAAAAATACTATAAAAATACCAGTAACAATTATCACAGGATTTTTGGGAAGTGGGAAAACCACTTTACTAAATCATATTTTAATAAATTGCCAGGATTTAAAAGTAGCTGTTTTGGTAAATGAATTTGGCGATATTAATATTGATAGTCAGCTTTTAGTTTCTATTGATGAGCAAATAATAGAACTGAGTAATGGCTGTATTTGTTGCACTATCAATGGTAGTTTAACTGATGCGGTAAATCAAGTTTTAGAACAACAGGATATAGATTATATTATTGTGGAGACTACGGGGATAGCTGAACCCGTGCCTTTAATGATGACTTTTTTGAGTAGTTCATTAAGCAATAAAACTCGTTTAGATTCTATGCTTACAGTTGTGGATGTAGACAATTTTAACCCTGATAAAGTTGAGAATAAAATAGCATTGAATCAAATTATTTATAGTGATATGATTCTGCTGAATAAGACTGATTTAGTGACAGAAACTAAAATTACACAGATTGAAGAGTATATCAAGTCAGTGAAGATGGGAGCAGTAATTCTACATTCTGAGTATGGGCAGGTTCCTTTACCTTTGATTTTAGATGTGGGCAAGCATCATTATAAGTCCCTTAATTTGACTTCCTTGCAATATCATTGTGTTAATTTGTCTGATATTAACCATGATAAAATTGACGATTTTATGTATGTTAGTTTCCAAAGTGACCGCCCTTTAATTTTGGAGAAATTTAGCAGGTTTTTGGATCAGAAATTACCATCAAATATATTTCGGGGTAAAGGGATTCTCTGGTATCAAGGAAGCCAAATGCGTCACATTTTTCAACTTTGTGGTAGGCGTTCTAATTTTCAAAGTGATCGATGGACTACTTCTCCTTATAATCAACTAGTTTTTATTGGATGGCGATTAGATGCGGATAGAATAAAAATGCAGTTGCAAGAATGTTTAGTTGCTGATTGGTAAATAAATTTCTTACCTCTTGTTGATTCCTATTGTTTAAGCCTGAATCCTTATGAAACTGCTTTTTGTAATTGCTGACAATTCCAAATACCAAAAATTAACCAAAATACCAAAATTGCTGATGTCATGAATAATATTGGTACGGCTCCATATTCCTTAATCAAAGGTGGTGCAGCAGCAGTAAATAAGCCACCACCAAGAATTGGCTCAAATAGTAGTTGCTTGTAAGCAAAGCATTCAAATGCACCAGAACGGTTGTCAGGATCTACCATTCGCAACAATAATATACCTGTTGCTGTTACACCCATAGATTGTCCCAAGTCACCTAAACCTCGTTCGTAAGCGTAAAAAGGAATGAGGCGTGGGGCTAAAAATATGAATGCACAAACATTCCAAGCAATACCAGCAGCTGCAAGAATAATTAAGGGAAGTAAGTTTTGACCAAGTGCCGTTAAGGAAATAGTTGCTAATGCTGTGATAATAGTCACATCCAAGGCTAATCCACCTATGCGCTCCATTAGGGGACGACTGACGGCATAGCTCCGGTTGATGCGTATTAACATAATTTGCACTAGAATACCACCAATCAAGGCAATGGGGAATAGGGGAACATAGGGTATGAGTTTTAATCCATCTATTCTTCCCCAAGTGAGAGACTCAAGGAGTTGTAGTGCTTGCAAAATCAACCAACCAAAAGCAATAGCTAATCCCACAAAACCAAAATTGAGGGAAATGGGATCGATTAATAGATCCCGGAATAATCTTTTTCTGGCTTCAATAGTCCCTGTATTTTCTTGTGTATTGCTGTGAATACTATCTTCATCAATTCCCAACTCTGGAGCAGTTTCCCGGCTAATTTGAATCCGTCCCGTGCGTTTACCCCAGTTCATCAACCAAGTACCAGAAATAATTCCGGAAATCAATCCGATTGTAGCTAAAGTTAAGGATAAATCTGCACCAGCCTCAAAGCCTAATTTCTGGAAAGTTTCTGCCATGCCCGCAGCAGTCCCATGTCCCCCTTCAAAACTAATTTCAATCAAAGAGGCCGCAATGGGTGGTAAATTAAAAACAGGTGTTAAGACTGCGATCGCTAATAATAATCCGATCACATATTGTCCCCAGCCTAAAGCTTGTCCGAAAGCTGCTTGAGGTGAAGCTTGCTGCCAAATAATCCGCCATCCAGGAATTGTCTGTCCTAGAAATAAGGTAGCAAAGACAATATTGATAAAAATACTGGGTGACTGTTTCCAGACTGTCTCTATGGCTGGGGGAAATATACCATTAACTAGGGGTGAGTCGGGACTAACGGTTATTTTGACAATCTCCCCCAAAGCACTTGGTCCCAATAGTAAGGCAATTACACCAGCTACAACAGAACTGGGGATAAATAGAGATTTGAGGATGGGAACACGCTGTCTGATTAGTCGTCCCACAATCAGTAAAACTCCAATCAGAATATAAGCCCAAAAGACATCTATTAGTTTAAACATCAATTATGAGAATCAAAAATATATCCCTTTTTCCATGAAAGGAATACGGTTACAGCGGAGGTTTGGTGTTAAAATTATATCAGTTAAGTGAGCCTCAACAGTTGTATTAAATTTACCACAATATTGCTGAATTTAAATATATTGTATTAGTAGCTGATTAGTTTTAGATATCTATGATTTTCATACTTTGGAAGTAGGTTTTGATCTCTGGGGATAATTGAAAATACCCATTGTCACCTACAGGAAAATCCAATACATTTAATACAGCACTTATATTTAAAGCACCATATATATGAGGGAAATTTTCCTGCTTTTCAGCTTCTTCATAAAGAATTTCTGCCTCCACGCGATCGCTATCAATAAATAGAATCACTAATCCTTGTTGGTGCAGGAAAAATCGATTAGCGACTGGAATAACTTGCTTGGGAGTAGAACAGTGGATGAATCCTTCTGTATCTAAGGTATCTCCCCGATAAATACCAATTTTTTCTGCTTGTTCCCATTGTTGCTTTTGGGTTATATGAAGAATGATATGCATATAAAATAAGTGTAATATTTGAAATACTATCGGACTAATATTTAATTTTTGAGCAAGACTCAGAACACCTCAAAAGTCTAATTTGATTCAAAAAAATAAACTGAATGACTATAGTATAACATTGTGGAAGTACCAACCCTATGAACAGTAAACTTATTATTTATTACCTATTACTTATTACTTGCGCGTAGCGCTATTTATGTTGTTCTGATGTATAAATTAAATCTCTAAAGTGAAATAATGCCATCTCCCAAAATCTTTCGTGTCGATGATCTGACGGTACAGGTTTATAATTCAGAAATTGAAATGTCGCGGCAAGTTGCAGAAATTGTCCAACATTATCTACAAGATGTAATTCGCCGACAAAATACTGCTAGGCTCTTATTCGCTACAGGAAATTCCCAAATCAAATTTTTGCAGGATTTGATCGCATTAGGTAATGTGGATTGGGAAAAGATTACTTGTTTTCATTTAGATGAATATTTGGGTATTACAGCTAACCACCCTGCCAGTTTTCGTTACTATTTACAGAATAGGGTAGAAAATCATATTCACCCCCAAAAATTTCACTACATCCAAGGTGATACTTTACAGCCTTTAGCAGAATGCTCCCGGTACAGCCAATTATTACAAGCTCAACCCATAGACCTTTGTCTATTAGGTATGGGTAACAATGGACACATAGCCTTCAATGACCCGGATGTGGCAGAATTTCAAGATCCATACATGATGAAACTAGTCAAGTTGGATCTAGCAAATCGCCAACAGCAAGTGGATACCGGCTATTTCCCCAATCTACTCAATGTTCCGGAATATGGGTTAACCGTGACAATTCCCATGATTTGCTCTGCACGCAAAATTATCTGTCTAGCACCAACCCAACGCAAAGCGAAGGTGGTGAAACAAATGTTACATGGTAATATTACTACGGATTGTCCAGCTTCTATCCTGCGGCAACAAATACAAGCAACTTTGTTCTTAGATGTGGATGCTGCGAAACTGCTGCATCAATAATTTGTATAATTAAGGACAGACATAGAAATGAGAAAGCGATCGCAATCATCAATTCTTGCTGGAAAATATTCTGTTACAACTGCGGAAAAGTCACACGTGATGAAGGCTAGTTTTGGGTCTGTTTAGCCGAATACCCCGAAAAATCAGATAATCATCCTTGTTTTGAGGAAAAATAGCAGAAATAGATTTTTGCCTTGATTCAATAAGCTTGCTAAGATAATTATCTATCTAAAAGCTATAAAATATCTGTTTTTTACAACTCAGTAATAAAGGTGGGGAATTATTTCTGTTCGCGGTATAACCGGCTTTTTACGCACAATACAGAATCCTACCAAATAATTTAGAACTGAAAACGCAACAAGTTTCTGGAGCTAAAATACTAGGGTGATAATGTCCATACCCCTAAATATTCTTGTAGTAGATGACGACTTAGGAACTCGTCTTTCTATTAGTGATTATCTTGAATTATCTGGTTACAAAGTCATGACTGCTAAAGACGGTCAAGAAGCTTTGGATATACTAGAGAAATATCATCTAGACTTAATTGTTACTGATATTGTGATGCCAAAAATGAATGGCTATGAATTGGTGCGCCAACTGAGGCAAAAACCATCATGGCGTTTATTACCAGTGATTTTGTTGACTGGACGCACTAAAACCCAGGAAAGAATTTTAGGTTATCAATCCGGCTGCGATCTATATTTGCCCAAACCATTTGAGTTGGAAGAATTGGGTGCAGCAATTCAAAATCTTTTGGAGCGATCGCAAATAATTCAAGCGGAGTATGGTTATCATCGGGAAAATATTGCCACTTCCACTACTTCCCATAAAGCTGAGGAAAATCACTACGCTCAATTTGATTTGGAGACATCCCAAATGATCTCCTCTTTAACAACCAGAGAGCGAGAAGTGCTAGAAATTTTGACTTATGGTCTTTCTAATGCTGAAATTGGAAATCAGTTGCATCTGAGTCCGCGAACTGTAGAAAAATATGTGAGTAGTTTGTTACGAAAAACTATGACTAGTAATCGCGCTGAGTTGGTACGCTTTGCCATTAAACATGGTCTTGTGGAGTAGGAGATACGGACTGATGCAAATAGCGGCAGAGGGGCAGGGAGCAGGGAGCAGGGAGCAGGGAGCAGGGGGAGTGAAGCAAGTAGTTCAAGTCCAGAAATTGGGTAATTTATTTTCTGGTGTTCCCTAAAGATAATTTAATTTTTAATCAGTAGCTTGCCAAATTTTCATTGCATTCTCAGAACCACTGATTAAAGTTTTTCCATCTTCAGTAAAGGTAAGGGCACGTATTCCTTGCTCATGTCCCCTGAGAGTGGTAACTTGTTTGCCAGATTCGAGGTTCCACAGTTTAATGGTGTTGTCATCACTACCACTAACAAGAATTTTGCCATTAGGAGCAATGACTAGGGAGTTTATCTTACCCAAATGACCTTTGAGGGTGGTAATTTGTTTGCCAGATTCGAGATGCCAAAGTTTAATTGTGTTGTCATAACTAGCACTGACAATGGTTTTGCCATTGGGGGTAATCCCTAAACTTGTGACTGTGCCCAAATGCCCTTTGAGGGTGCGAATTAGTTTGCCAGATGCCAAATGCCATAATTTAATAGTACTATCTGCACTACCACTAGCGAGAACTTGTTTATTGGGAGCGATCGCTAAACTTGTAATAATTTTGCCATGACCTTTAAAAGTTATGATCTCTTGTCTTGTCAAGAGATTCCACAATTTAATGGTTCTATCCACACTACTACTGGCGAGGATATGACCATCAACACTAAAAGCAAGAGTGTTAATTGAATGGGAGTGACTCCCTAAAGTTCTGATTTCTTGTCCTGTAGCTAAATTCCATAGCTTAATGGTTTTATCATCACTACCACTAACCAGAGTTTGTCCATCTGGGCTGATAGCAAGGGTAGTAATGGGCTGGGAATGACTATTCAGGGTAGATATTTCCCTTCCGGTTTTAGTGTTCCACAACTTAATATTTTTATTGCTAGCAGTGGCAATAGTACTACCATCTGGACTAAAGGCAAAAGATGTGATGGATTGAGATTCAGCCGAGAGGGTTTTCCCTAAAGAAAAGTTTTCTCCAGATATAGAAGATTTAGGGGGAAAAAGGGATGGATTTTTGACAGAATTATGGTTTGGCTGATTAATACTAGAGGAAATAAGGCTTTCCAAATAGCGATACTGGCGATACCAAAATTCACCTGAGCCCAATAATGCGATCGCAACAACAACAGTGAGTATATTAATTATTTTGACATATTTTTTGGGATCAGTGGGAGCTTGAGTTGGTAATGGTTGGGGAGGAGTGGCGACAATCTCTTCTTCTATGAAGAAGGAAGGTAATGGTTCTAAATTGGCTGTTAAATCCTTAATTACCTCATCTGCTGACTGATAGCGGTGTTTTATATCTTTTTCCAACAAACCATCTAAAACCTGAGCTAAATCCTTATCTACTGTCGTCCGCAAATATCCACGCCAATTTTTGACCCAACTATAACCATGTTCCATCCATAACTGAAACGGAGAAGTACCCGTCAGTAGATGAAAGCAAGTAGCTCCTAAGCTAAATAAGTCACTGGCGGGATAAGCTGCGCCATCTCGAATTTGTTCCAAGGGAGAATAGCCATGGGAACCAATAGAAGTACCCATTTTCATTTGTACCCTTGCCGTTAATTGCTTAGAAGAGCCAAAATCAATCAAGCACACTCGCCCATCACTTTCACGACGGATAATATTTTGTGGTTTAATATCCCGATGTATCACTCCGCGATCGTGAATAAATTTGAGTACAGGTAACAAACTCAGTAAAATGTCTTTAATATCTTCCGAACTATAAGATACTTTCCACTGCAACTCTTTTAATAAATTGTGCCCATTAATAAATTGCTGTACTAAGAACATATAGTTATCTTGTTCAAAGTAAGCTAACAAAGTGGGAATTTGGGAATGTTCTCCCAGTTGCTTCAGCCGTTGCGCTTCTTTCTGAAACAATTCCATTGCTTTGGAAATTGCCCAACTCCCTTGAAATTTAGGTGCTAACTGCTTGATAACACAATTTTCGTCAAGTTTATCAATATCCTCAGCTAAATAGGTTTTACCAAACCCTCCTTCATTAGACAGTACCCTAATCACACGAAAACGGTTTCGCAGCAGTGGCACTAAGGGAGTGCTACAAGTTTGGCACAAATTGTTGCCATCAGGGTTAAGAGGATTAGGGCAATCAGGATTAAGGCAGCAGATCATGGGTTAATGGACGTGACTGCATCACAAATTATGCTAATTTTGCCCAGAATTTCGACTAAATAAGATTAATGATTTTCCCATTATACAAAAATCAAATAAATATGGCGGTTCAGCTATAATTTCCAGTATTTTCTAGGGATGAGGTATGAACTTAAACGAATTATTTGTACATGGTACTTACAATCAAAATCCATCAAATATTGATAGAATATATTTATAGCTTGTTACTTTTTAAAATCCG
>NZ_FYBH01000029.1 GCF_900185595.1 Calothrix rhizosoleniae SC01 | reverse complement strand
AGGTGTACTAGTTTATTGATAATGCCTCCAAACTCCTACCAGAGAACCTTGCACCTCTACCTGAATGGCTGAAACTTCGATGGGTTGATATTGAGGATTTGCTGGTTTGAGGGTAATAAGGTCTCCCTGACGATAAAATTGCTTCAAAGTTGTGCCATATCCTTCCACCCTCGCAGCCACAATCGTCCCATCTTTAATCATGTCTGGTTCTGGTACTGGGCGTAAAAATACTAAATCCCCATCTAAAATAGAGTCTTCAATCATACTGTCACCATTCACCCGCAAGGCGTAGGTTTGGGAGGGTAAACTTAAATTACCAAAATCAATGTTTTCTACAGCATCGGTAAATGGTTCTACCAAACCACCTGCTGCAATGGTTCCCAAAACAGGAATACCTGGTTTTACGGATTGTAAAACTCTAATTGTTCGCGCTTTACCCTCACTCCATTCAATGTATCCCTTATTACGTAAATGTTCTAAGCGACTTTGAATCGGTGCTGGTGACTTTAATTGCATGGCTTGCATCATTTGCCTAATGGAAGGCGAATGCTGACGGCTACGAATAAAATCCCTGAGCCAATCATATAATTCTTGTTGTGCTTCTGTTAGTCTTTCCATAAATTTTCAGGGAGGTAAAGTACAATTCCCCTAAGAACATTAGTACTACAAAAAAGCTCTCCCTGCACATTTGTTTTTGAATTTTCGTTGATTAACTGAGATATTTATGAGGATGCAATCCAAAATATAACCCCCCTGTATTTTCCGAAGGGGGAAAATCTCAAATCTAAAATTCTTCTGCTCCCAAAATACTAGCTAGCAGAGCTTTTTGGGCGTGCATTCTATTTTCTGCTTGTTCCCAAACTAAAGATTGAGAACCTTCAATAACTTCATTAGTAATTTCTTCGCCGCGATGTGCTGGTAAGCAGTGTAAAACGATGGCATCTTTATCTGCAAGGCTCAATAACTGTGTATTAATTTGATATGGTTGGAAAATTGGATTGCGATCGCTGGCTTGAGATTCTTGTCCCATACTTGCCCAAACGTCTGTGTAAATTACATGGGTTCCCTCTGTGGCTGCGTAGGGATCTTTAAGAATAGTGACTTGGGTTTTATTATTGGCGATCGCTCGTGCTTTTTCAACTACCGTGACATTAGGTTCGTAGCCATTAGGGGTTGCAATTCGCACATTCATTCCCACTAAAGCACAGCCTAACATGAGAGAATTAGCAACGTTATTACCATCACCTACATAGGTTAAGGTTAAATTTGTCAGTTGACCAAAATGCTCCTGAATGGTCATTAAATCTGCCAATATTTGACAAGGATGCTCTAAATCTGTCAGAGCATTAATCACAGGAATTTGAGCATATTTAGCAAAGGTTTCCAATTCGTCTTGAGCAAAAGTCCGAATGGCTAAAGCATCTAAATATCTATCTAATACCCGTGCTGTATCTTGTACAGGTTCACCACGGCTAACTTGGGTTACATTCGGATTGAGATCGATTACCTGTCCACCCAACTGGTACATTGCCACTGTAAAGCTGACTCTGGTGCGGGTAGAAGCTTTGGAGAACAAAAGCCCCAAGATTTTATGACAGCGCAAATTCAACTGCTGAGATTTGAGTTGAGTTGCCAAGTGTAGTAATTCTTGAACTTCAGGGGAACTGAGTTCCGCTAGAGTTAACAAATCTCGTCCGTTCAACGCTGCCATGCTTCCCAATGCTTAATTAAAATAAGTTAACTACTTAGACTTACCAAAGGCTGAAGTCTGAGCTTCCCAATTCATTGGGAATAGCCTCAAAAACTACCTAGTTTTTTGGTCTTATATCCCCTCCAAGGGCAGGAGTCCTGGTTCCCAAGACCCAATTTTTTTTCTTGCAACATATACCTATGAGCTTGGTTTTCGCTGATGGCATTGATGGTCAAGACAGTAACTATCATACCTGGAAATCTTGGGTCAAAATCCAAAATCCAAAATTGTTATGACTTACTTGTAGGGATATACTATCTAGGTCTACCCAAAGTTGTCACATAAAGCACAGCTTCATCCTCAGGAATGCCTAATACCTCATTGACTTGGTCATCAAAGAATCCACCAATTCCACTAACTCCCAAATATAGTTTAATTGCTGCTAAATTAATCCTTTGTCCCAGATGTCCAGCATCCATATGTAGATAGCGGTAAACGCGATCGCCATATTGAGCAATAGCAGTTTTCAAATCAGCAGTATGAAATAATACTGCGGCTGCATCCCTACCTAACTCTTGTCCTAAGCAGAGAAAATGTAACTCTCGGCGAAAATTCTTAAATCTAATTTGTCTCAGTTCTTGGGCTTTTGGAGCGTAATAATAACAACCAGCTTCTAGTCCTTCGACTCCAGAGCAAACAATAAAGGTTTCGATTAAATTCAAGTCGAAATAGTCCGGAAAACTATCTAAACCTCCATCAATATAGTCTTGGGGTTGATAAGTAAAATTCAGTAAAGCTTTGAGTTCATCTAGGGTTAAATCTTCTCCACTATAAGCACGGGTAGAACGTCTGTGGTGAATCGTTGCTTCTAAATCTTCTATTTGTTCTCCCCAGTAAATTGGGTTAGTGACAGTGGAAATTTTTTGACAGAAGGGAAAATTATATTTATCTTCTAGGGATTTTTCTGGTTGTACCTCTGGCAAATTCAGTTTACCCGTAGTACCTGGTTGAATCTGTGTAGCTTGATGAAAATATTGTAACAGTTCGCCATCTGAGATATTTGGATACTCAATTTCAGTCCCAGAAGGGAGAGCAGTTCGCCATGTCGGTAAGTTTTGTTGAATATCTAATAAATCTGCCAGGGCTAATACTGCGATCGCACCTTCTTGTTGAGGATCGATGTACAATAGTTCATTCACAGTTTCATCGACAAAACCACCAATTAAATGGGGACGATAATCAGCGATACTGCTAGCCAATTCAATGTTACCTAACAAGTGCCCAGTATCTAAACAAATTCGCCGATAAGCTCGATCCTCATATCGCCATGCCGAACGATAGAAAATTGTAGTGATAATGATGGCTAGTTGGGTACTTTCTAGTGATGGATGCCACAAACAAGCTGTTTGTAAATTGTGCCAAACATCACTTTCCCAAAAATGTCTCAGGGTATGATTCCGACATTGGTAGTTATATAGCCCAGCAGGTAACATCTGTGTGCCACGGGAGACTAAATAAACCTCAGCAGGGTATAAACCGCCAGCACTAGGAGCAGCACGTAGATATACGGCACTTCCTAAAGAAGGCATTTTCGCAGTCAGTCCATAACTACAAAACAGGAGACGGGAAATTCTCTGCCACCATCGCCCTTGAGGATCATTGGCATATGTTTCTGGTTTTTCTTGCAGATAGGGCTTGAGATCAAAATCAGAACCAATTTTGTATTCTTTGAATGGTACGGGCTGTTTAGACCAGTCTAACCCTTGATTTTTGGCAGCAATAGTTTCGGGATTATACTTGGTGCGTTCATGGTAGTGCTGGGCAATGGATTGACGTAGTTCTGGCATAAGATTTTGAATATGCTTCTGCTATGGTGGTAGCGGCAAAGGTAAGGACAGCTGAGAAGCTAGGCTGAAAAGAAATCATATCAATAATTCAGCCTTGTGCCTTCTACTATAAATATCTTGGCATTACTCAGTACCTTCAAGTCGTCTAACTTAGTACAAACTGGGAAAATTATCATCTCTTTTTCTTTTTACGTTTTTTTTCTTCCTGTTCCTTTTTCTCTTGTAATATTTTTTTTGCCTTGGCTTGCATAGATAAATGTCTTTCTACCCCTTCATAAGCATAACGATTGTAATTATTGCGGGTAATTAAATCTTCTAGATAGCTGACTCGTTTGCTACTAAGGGGGTGAGACGATAACCATTGGGGAGGAGCATTTTTTTGTTCCTTATCCATTGTCATCATTAAATTACGTAAGCCATCCGCAGCATAGCCAGTAGTCACAATTAAGCGAGTCCCCAAAGTATCCGCCTGACGTTCCATGTCACGGCTATAGCTCAGAGAAAATAATCTACCTACTGTGCCACCAAGGGGTAAGTACTGAGTTACATTACTAACTAAATTCCCTTGGGTAACTAATTGGAAACCGTGGGAAAGCACCGCATGGGATAGCTCATGGGCAATTAAACCTGCTAGTTCTGCTTCTGAGTTAGTTTTAGCGATCGCTCCAGCATTAATAAAGATTTTACCTCCGGGTAGGGCAAAGGCGTTAAGACTTTTGTCAGCAATGGTAGAAAACTCATATTTAAAATCTTCCCTACCAGAAACCTTTGCTAGCTTTTCGCCAATTTCATTGACATAAGCATTAATTTCTGCATCTTCAACTAAATCTAATTGTTTTTTTGCCCGTTTTGCCACGGATTTGCCCACGGATGATTCTCCTCTGAGCAGCAAAAGTGTAGAATCAAGGGCAGAAAATGGCCCCAGTAAATTACCTGTAACTGCATATCCCAAAGCTCCAGTAATAATATTTGCCAGGGTGTTACCCCTCATTCTTGCCCGCATATGAGATTTATGGCGTTTCAGATGCTTGTCGGCTAACTGATTGAATACCAATGCTTGGGAGTCATTCGCATTCATAATGGCAAATTGACGGGCAGCAATACTCGCCTCCATCCATTTTTCTGCTGATGCCAAAGCTTCCACCCTTGCTTTAACTAAATCTGGTTGATTGGGATAGGTAGTAGCAGCACGTTCTAATATTTGCAATGCATCTTCAGGGCGATCGTATTTTTTCAGTGCTTCGGCGTAGCGAATATGACCAGGGACAAATTCAGGATACTGTTCAACTAATAATTTTAGAGGTACTAGGGTTCTAGTTTGTAAATTATTGGCAATACCAGCCTCCGATTCTCGCCAATAAACCTTACCTGCCGGAGAAAGTTGGCTAGGATCAACCATTGCTGCCTGACCCTGTCCTGGATCTGATGTATTGGTAAAAGGCTTTTTCACTTCCCTGTATAGCTTTTCGGCAGCAGTAAATTGCCCTCCTAAATAAAGCTGATCTGCTTCAATTAGTTTTTGCTGACGGGCAATTTCTTCTGGACTAGGTTTGTCTTCGGTGACTTTACCAGGTTTTTTCTCATTGGTAGACCCTTCTGGCTGTTTATTATCCCTAACTGGAGAATCTGATATTGGCTGTGGTGACTCCGTTGGAGTTGATGGTATTTTCTCGGAATCAGTTTTTTTAGTTGTATTAATAATAACTGCTGGCTCTTGAGCGAAAATATGTGGGTCAGATTGTGTAAAAATAATCGTCATAAATGTACTAGCTGATAGCAGTACCCAGCTAATAGCTAGCAACAGAGACTTAATACTTTTTTTCATCATAAAAATTTCTATTTCTAATAATTTCCAGTCTAAGAAATTTTCAACATTGGAATATAAATAGTTCTTAAAATGAATTAATTCTTTTGTGTAGCGTCCTTTTTTTTACATTTCTGCTTCCTGTAGCCAATTTATATATTTTCCCAAATTGGTATATGGTTTAACCAAATATATTGCTACGGGCAAGCAAGTAGGTCGGCGTAAAAAATTATCGTTTGGATAAGGCAGGGGCAGTTAAGCTACTGTATTGCGCGGGTTTCCTGCGTTGTAGCAAGTGAAGCAACCCGTAGATGCGAAGGGGCTTCTTGCAGAGTAGGGGTTCCCCGGCATAAAGTAAATGGCAAACTCCGAAGAAGTAATAAGTTTATTGTTCATAGGTTTGTTGCTTCAATAATGTCCGCGCCCTAATTGCGTCTTAACGGGCGACAACAAAGATAAAATGATTACTGGGGTTAGGTTTTAGGGGTCAGAGGTTAGGGAGAAATCAGCTTTAATAACCCTTTGAGTCTTAGGTTACATCTGAGGTAAATCACATATTATTCAACCGGATGACGCGAGGACACGGGGAAGCGGAGCGGGATGTGTCCCAAGCCCAGTGTCCGGGGCGATTCAAGCCCCCACCACATCGGTGCCTCCGCGTCTCTTCTTGACAGGTCTGACCACTTGGAGATTATTCACAGATTGCAATATGAAAAGAATATTTTCCCCACCACCTAACACCCAACCCCTAAACCCTGTCTCCATTTCAAGCTTCTTGTCACCCGAGTAGTAATTGCATAGTGATATATAAATAAATATTGCATCCCATTTGCAAAAATGTTACATTTATTTAGGTTGTCATTTAATTTTGGATTTTAGATTGATAAAGAAACAGGCGATGATGTTAGCGCACTTCCTCAGCAAGAGGTAATTAGCAAGAGAACTTCCTAGCCGCAACCCCATATCTAATATCTAAAGTCAAAAAGTTGAAATTATGATGGCAATATTGTTTTTTTTCTCCACATAATGAATTCAATCGGGCATTGCGTTGGCGGTGAGGTAGTGTGGTGGACGATACGGGTTCCCCTAAATAAAACAAGTGGTGTAACCCTAAGAGGTTCTCCCCTTGAAGCAACTGCGAATTTTTAATTGTACAAATTTTAAACCTACAAGCCTGCTCTAGTCTTTCACCAGAACAGCATAGAATTAACTAGCTAACGACTTACTTTTGTTTTTTTTAAGATAGAGCTTTAGAAAAAAAGTGTTTCATGCTACCATTTTTATTAAAATAATCATTGAAAATGTAAGCTTTGAACTAGCTACATGGTATATGGCCATGATAATGTAGAAAATGGTGTTTAATTCTCTGGTAAGGGCATTGAAGAATTTTCCAATGGTAGCTGGCGATTCGCTAAATTTACAAGTTCACTAAGAATCAGGTTTTATTAGCGTTGCGTACGCATTTATGTTGTATAAAGCAAGCTTAAATCTAAAGAGAAACTATATTGCATAGTGTTGATAGTTTTAAAAAAAATTGGTTTATGGCACCTTCCCTCGATATTGTGACGATTGGGGGAAAATCAAAGCCAAGATGTTTTTTATGCCCTACCCTATTTTATTTAACTACGGAGGAATAGCTCATGTCAGTTCGCCTATATATAGGTAATTTACCTAAAGAAGAAATTGACCGTCAAGATTTACAAGCTGTGTTTGCAGAAGAAGGTGATTCAGTTACCACTAAATTAATCAAAGACAGGAAAACTGGTAAATGTCGAGGCTTTGGTTTTATTACAGTTAACAATGATGAACAAGCAGACCAAATTATTGAGAAATATAATGGTCAGCTTTTCCAAGAAACTGCTATTAAAATAGAGAAGGCATTACCACGTACTAAAGGAGAGGATGGCGAAGAGCAAGGTGATAAATCATCTTCCAACCAAGCCAGTTCTAGCCCATCCAAAGAAGGTAGTCGTCGTGAAAAAGGTTCTAAGAAATCTCGTCGCAATAACTCACGGGATAATTCCTCACATGGGGATAACGATGCGATTCGTCCAGATCCTCGTTGGGCTGAGCAACTGGAAAAGCTCAAAGAAATGTTAGCTGCACAAGCTACCAATTAATTTATATCTTGGAAGATTAACGGAACCCAGAAGTCCCCACCCTCAATTATTAGTAGGATGAGGATATAAGCTGGGGTATAAGGATTACATCTAGAATTTATTTTTTACTTAATAAAAACAAATTCTGGATGGATAATGAGGAATCCACAAAATTTCCAGGTATGATAGCTACTGTCTTGAACATCAATGCCACAAGCGAAAACCAAGCTCATAGGTATATGTTGCAAGAAAAAGACTTGGGTCTTGGAAACCAGGACTTCTGCCCTTGGAGAAAATGTAAGACCAAAAAACTAGGAAGTTTTTGAGGAGGCTATTCCCAATGATTTGGGAAGCTCAGACTTCAGCCTTTGGCGAGTCTGAGTAGTTAACTTCCTCGGATATGTTTGCTAGTTGCTACAAGGAATTTGCAAATATTCTTGTAGATGTGACTGCAATTGCTGACTAAACTGCGATCGATAATGAAATTTATCGGTACGTACTGGTTTGCGTTGAGGATCTAGCATCCAACCATAATCGCTACTCAAGCGCAGTTTGTTTTGCCAATCGGAGAGGGAAACTATCAGGTGATTGGCAGGACTATTATCTATGTTATTGACAAAGAAGACATAATTAAATGTATTTTGTTTGCCGGGAGCCACGGTAGAAGGCTGACCGTATTTTGCTGATAATTGCGACCTAACCCTGTCTATTAAACCAGGGTGTTCTAAATCTTCAAGAGTTCTAACTGCCAGAGTCAGGGCAAAGTAGAACTTTTCTACTGGAACAAATTCTAATTGCATAAGAATTATAGTAGCAAAAATAATGGCTTTAATTATCAGAAATTTCCTATAGTAAGAGAACAAACCCCAAGGGTTTTGGTCAAACAAACTTGCTGCTATTACTGAAAAACGCAATCATCAAGTTAGAGATGGAATTAATAAAACTGCTCGCATAGTTATTAACCATTGTTTAGAAAATCGGATTGGACGAGTTGTGTTTGGTTGGGGACAAGGAATCAAGCAAGAGATTAATTTGGGTAAGAAACAAAATCAACAATTTGTACAAATCATCACAGCTAGACTGAAACAACGAATTGAGCAATTATGTCAACAGTATGGGATTGAGTTTATAGAGACAGAAGAAGCAAACACCTCAACAGCATCATTTGTTGATGGTGATGGTGATACACAACCAAAACACGGTGACAGCTAAGACAAAGCTACAGAACGTGGTTTGAATCTGTTGCGTAGCATCTTTTTAGAATCTCCTCGATAGCAGGGGAGCAGTCAAAATTCATAGTAAGTTGCATTCTGTTGTAATTCTGTTGTAGTAGTTCTAAG
>NZ_FYBH01000331.1 GCF_900185595.1 Calothrix rhizosoleniae SC01 | reverse complement strand
CAGTTATTACTTATTACTTATTACTTATTACTTGCGTGTAGCGCCATAATTCAGCCAGCCCTAGTTATGATTCAAATGACTACATTTAGAGGGCGAAAGAGATGCCGACGGCAAACTTTTCACCCTCCAAAATTGATGATTATTATTCTTGGGATAATTTATTTTCTATAATTCTCCCTAATAACCACTTTCCTCTTCATATTCTGGTTGTCTTTCCTTAACCTTCTTAGGAATATTCACTGGTTTGGGTGCATCTTCCCAAGCATCGCTTGACAAATCTTCATCATACTTATCATATTCATCAGCGTATGTCTTTTTGCTGTAAGGTTCGGGTTTGTATGTGGGCTGGGGTTGATATTTATCCTTTCCTGTAGCCTCACTCCAATTATCTTCCTCATCATCATAGGGGATTGGCTCTGGTTCATACTGACGAGCTTGCATTACTTGACGTTGGGGACGCTCTTCTTCATAGTAGTCTTCATCCCATTCTTCCCTAGCAGCTGGCTCGGGAGCGCGAGCTTTAACCCTGGGAGCTTCTAAGGGTACACCACTGGGCAATTGATTTGGTGGTGCGACAGTCCGAGGAGTGTAAATACCTTCTTCTTCTTCCCTTTCCCAAGGTGCTTTTCCTAATCCCAAACGCTCCAATAAACCAACAGTTAATTGGGTAACTCTTTCTTCGGCACCTTCAAATACAATTAGTCTATTAGGCCCTGTACTGACAATTTCTTCAATGGATAATTCGTAAGTACTTAAAAATTGGTCGGGAATTTGGGGTAATCCCAAAGAAGCAATGACAATGGAGTAAATTTTACCATTTTCGGCATTGAATTTGAAACCGCGTACTTTACCTAGCACCTCGCCATTTTCGGTAATTACTTCCCAGTTAATTAGGTTGCTGAAAATATCTACATCAATATCTTCAATTACATCCTCGTCATCAACCAAAATTACATCGCCAATTTGGTTGACGTTTTCCAGATACATATAGCGCGGTATGCTAGATACAGAGATCAGGCTGTCTCGTAGGCTAAACGCCACAACCTCTCGCTGATCTACATCCACCCAGATTTGGTTGACGATTCCTAACCGTTTACCATTGTCGCGGGTGATTACCTGAGTATTTAAAATATCGGAACGCCTAGTAATTTGTTCAGAGGTCATTCTTAATACGGAGTCCTGATCTCGAATCCGGTTTATCTATACACTATTATTAACAAAAACTCAAGCAGAATTAGAATCGGTTTGCAATTTAATTCCCAAAACTTGGGTATAAGCTCCCCGAGCTTGAGTAACGCCGATTGTGCGTTCGGCTGATTCTATCATCGGGCGACGCAAACTCACAACTATAAATTGTGCTTGTTGTGCCTGTTGTTTAATCATTTTAGCTAATCGTTCTACATTTGCCCCGTCTAAAAACATATCTACTTCATCAAAGGCATAGAATGGAGAGGGGCGATAGCGTTGCAGGGCGAAGATAAAGCTCAAGGCTGTGAGAGATTTTTCTCCCCCTGACATGGAGGCTAATTTTCTGACTGGTTTACCTTTGGGATGAGCAACGAGGTTAAGTCCACTGCTAAAGGGATCTTCGGGGTTATCTAGTTGCAGATACCCGTCACCATCGGAAAGGGTGGCGAAGATGGATTGGAAGTTTTTGTTGACAGCGTCGAAGGCTTCTTTGAAGGCTCGCTGTCTTAAGGTGGTAAAGTTTTCAATTCTTAATAATAGTTCTGTTCGTTCTCCTTCTAGGGTTTCTAGTTTTTCGCTGAGTTCTTCTAAGCGTTTTTGGGTACGATCATATTGCTCCAATGCCAACATATTTACGGGTTCCATTGCCTGTAAGCGTTTGGATAGCGATCGCAGTTCTTTTTGTAATGCTTCTAAGTCTACCTGATTAGGTACTTCTGGCAAGGGTGAGGGTAGCTCGGCGGCGACGGTTTGCAGTTGTTCCCGGACGCTTGTGAGTTCTTCCCGGCGTGTTTGTTGGCTTTCTTGCAGTTTTTGCAGTTCCCATTCCAGCTTTTGTTGGCGCAGCAAGTCGGCGCGTAATTCTTCTTCTGTGCGATCGCGGATTTTTTTCTCTTCCCCTAAACTTTCTTCCATCTCTTTTAATTGTGCCTGATTTTGGGCTATTTTTTCCCCAATGGCAACAATTTCTCCAGCGATGCGGTTAATATTATCTCGACGGGAGGTTTGTTCTTGGTGGTATTCTTCTATGCGCTGCTGTGCTGTGTGAATTTTATCCTGTAGGCGCTGCTGTTCTAATTCTAGGTTCTTGAGTCTAGTTTCTGCATCCCGCAATTCCTGATCACGTTCTTGTAATTGTTGTTCCTGACTTTTGATCTCTGCCTGGATTTGCTGCCATTCTTGGGGGGTTTGGGAAGATTCTAAGTCTGCTAGGGTTTGACGTAATTGTTGTAATTGTTGCTCTCGCCTTGGTAATTCTCCCGACAATACTTCCAGACGAGATTGGGCGGAGGCAAGTTTTGCTTGATTTTGGGCAAGTTGCGATCGCCCTGCATCTAATTGCTGAGTTAAACTTTTAACCTCTTTCCCTAATTGTTCCCAGTGTAATTGCTGCTCCCTACGTCCTTGTCTGGTTTCTGTCAGTTGTTCAGATAGTTGTTTGGCTTCCTGGGAAAGGGAAGTAATACTTTGGGTGCAGCGAACTAAAATCTTTTCAATATCCTGGAGGCGATGTTTTAAGGCTGTAACTTCCGTGGATTCTGTCGCCTCTATCCTGCCAAATTTCAAAGAGGAGCGGTGACTAATACTACCACCAGTCATAGCACCGCTAGTTTCTAATAATTCCCCTTCTAGGGTAACAATGCGATTTTTCCCTAAATTTCGCCTAGCCTGCTCCAAGGTAGCAAAGACAACAGTATTACCAAACACATAGGAGAATATATGGTCATAACGGCGATCGCACTCTACCAAATTAACGGCATAATCAATAAAGCCATTGGCATTTTCCAAGGCTGAGGATGGGGAAAATCTGGGGGGATGGATTTTATTCAGGGGTAAAAAAGTTGCTCTCCCTGCCCGCTTTTGCTTTAATAATTCAATTCCGGTGGCGGCGACAGAATCATCTTCCACTACAATATGTCCCAGACGGGCACCAGCAGCAATTTCCAATGCCAATTGATATTGGGGGTCAACTCCACCCAACTGCACTACCAAGCCGCAAATACCAGGCATTCCTGACTGCAAAATAATTTTACTGGCGTGGGTTCCCTGGACTTCTTGCTGTGCTTGCGCCTGGGCTTCGAGTTTATCTAATTGCCGTTGTTTTTCTCTTTGCTCCTGATAAAGGCGCTTTTGGGTATCCTGTTGGATGTGCAGTTCTTGTTCCGTTGCGGCTAAATTTTGGGCTAAATCCTGGATGGGAGTACTGGAAGTCTCCAACTCTGCTTGCAAGCGGTTATAGTCAGCTTGTTTCTCCGATAATTCTGGTTCCCAAATCGCAATTTGCTGGGCTTGTTCCTCAATTTGTTGCTGGAGTTGGAGATGGCGTTCCGTTAATTGCGCCTGTTCCGTGCGTTGGGGTTCTAGGGTTTGCAGTAAAGTTTCAATTTGTCGATTCAACGCCGTTTGTTGTTGTACCCAAGCCTCGGAAGCAGAAGCAATTTCCGTGGCTGCTTCCCGCGCCTGTTCTAGATTATTTTGTGCTTGTTCCCGTTCCCCTTGACGTGTCGTAATTACCTGAGCTTGCTCCTGCTTTTGCCCTGCTAACCGTCCTAGGGATTCCTGATTTTGGCTAATTTCTTGTTGAGTTTGTTGCAATCGCTGACTAACATCCACCGCAGCTCTTTCTAACTCCCCTTGCTGGCGTTGGAGTTGCTTAGATTCTGCTTCTTGATTCGCCAAAATTGATTGAGTCGCCAAAAGTTGCTCTTCTCCCAAAGCCTTCACATGGGCATTGAGCCGTTCCAACTCCTGATTTTTCCTCTCAATTTCCCCATTCAAACTTGTCAACTGCTCCGTCAATTCCCCATAATTTTTATCCCCTGCTTGAATTTGGGTAACTAACCTTTCCTGCTGATTTTGCAAGGAACGCCAAGATAATACCCCCTCCCACTTCTGCTTCTCTAGAAACTCTGCCCGTAGCTTTTGATACTTCTCAGCCTTTGCCTTATCCTGGGACAAACGATCGCACTGTGCCGTTAATTCTGTTTCAATAATCCGACAACTATCTTCCTTGTCTTTAACTTCTTCCAAGGTTTTCTTGGCTTGATTAATTTTGCGATCAAATGCTGCCACCCCTGCCAACTCATCAATTATTTCCCTTCTTTCCTTGGCATTCATGGAAATAATACTGGTAACATCACCTTGGAGAACAACGTTGTATCCCTCCGGATAAATACGTAAACGTTCTAACTCCTGGTGTAATTCCGTCAGGGTAGAAGAAATACCATTAATGTAATAATTAGACGTATAAGTTCCTTGGGGAGTAACCCTTAACCGCCGAGTCACACTCCATTCCCCACCTATCTGCGCCCGAATTTTTGCCTTACGACTGATTTCGTCTTCCGTTTCTGGTGCTGACTGTTCCTCTTGAGCGACTTCCTCAGCAATTTCCGCTAATTCTGGATTATCCTCAGCTTCAATGACAGAAATTACGGGAAGTTCATCCTCTTCATCCGGTACACCATCCGACAAATCAAAAGCCACCGTCACAGTGGTTTCCACCGCCGAGCGGGATTTGCTGCTTTGGGTAGTGTTTACCAAATCCGGGAGTCGATCTGCTCGCATTCCCTTCGAGCTGGCTAAACCCAAGCAGAATAGCAACGAGTCGAGAATATTTGATTTTCCCGAACCATTGGGGCCAGAAATTACGGTAAATCCTTCCAATAACGGGACTTTGCTCGTACCGCCAAAGGATTTGAAGTTTGTCAGTTCGACACGCTTTACATGCACCATAGGCGCTGGTTAACTAGGCTAATTTAGTTCAAGTGTACCAGTGAAAGGGTATTAGGAGTTAGGGAGTCTCAGATTGTCTCATGGAATATGAGAGAAGTATAGGGGTTAATGGCGATGGAAGGGAAGGAGATTTCTTTAATTGAGGGGACTGCGGACAGACTTATCACCACTATTGAAAATGCGAGTATAAATCATGGGTAACGTTTATTATGAAAAAATATATAGTATGTCTGGTGTGAATTGACTACTGAAACCCTTGTAACAGCCTGTATTTAAAAGCGTAATTTGTAGTGGTCGATTAATTAAATCTGTCCGTGTGTAAAGTCCAGTGGCTATGGAACTACAGGTAGGGAATCACTTCAGATATAACTTGTGAACAGGTAAAATCTAATTACCCTACTATTATTTCTTGGACTTGGAGAATGCATGGATAAAGTTCTGGAGCAGTCAATTAGTCAGTTCTTAGCACTAATTACCTTCTTCGCTTTTCCCGCTATCCAGTATTTATTACTGAAATGGGCAGCCCGTAGAGAAGGACTACCAAGACTTGGATACTTGCCTGAGTACGGATTTAGACTAGTGATTCGTAATATACCTAGAAAGAGATTTCTTAAAGACATCAAATACAAAGTTTTCCTTAGAAGTTTAGTTCCACCATCTAGAGGGTCAACAGCGTATACTTTTTACGATATTGAAATTATTCGTCAAGAAGAGTTTTTTGTTTTTCCAAATTCAGATCAAACCATGTTGAATTTCCAATTACATGGAACTGAAGAAGAAAATATTGCTTTTGTTGTCACAGATAAACTGGGAAAAAAAGTTCAAGATAGAATATCAATCAAAAACTTTGACAAACTAATTTGTGACTATTCTGCTACGATTGACAACTTCTTTAACTTTGACGTTAAGGTTGAAAAACGAGTTGTGATTGAATCTTCTTCTTTGGCAAGGATGTGGAATGAAACCCACTTAGAGTATAAAAAGTTTAAGGCATTTGAGGTTGACTATGTTCTGAACCCCGGTCACTAACGCAGGCTAATAATTCACGACGTGTTATTCATTGAAGACTGGACAATAAGGGAAATGCAATGGTAAGCCAAACTTCTTTAGACGAAATATTTGCAGCAGTAAAAATAGCAATTCCCATGATACGAAAACATTACCCATCTTCAGTAGCGATCGCTTAACGTTTCTTTGAAAACAGTACTATTTGTGTAATCGCTCTACCCTTCAATAAAACTGCGATCGCTTCTATGTTGTAATCTTTTGAACTAAGCCATCAGACAATTGGTAGAATAAGTGTCAGCGATCGCTTAACATTCCCAATATTTTTGAGCTTCAGATGAGGAGATTCTCAAATGCCATTGGCTGAACTTATGTCACAAATCGAGAAATTGCCAAAAATTGATAAGCTACGGTTGATGCAGTTTCTAGCAACAGAACTTGTCAAAGAAGAAGATGCAAATTTCTTTGTTGCAAACCAAGAGTATCCCATCTGGTCACCCTATAATTGCTTTGGAGCAGCTGCAGTATTAATGGAAGCCTTAAAAAAGTCGGATACAAACCAGCAATAATTGAAATATCCCCGTATTACGGCAAATCTCTCCTCAACTTATGACCGAACTTCTTCAACAAGTCATTGCAGAACTCCAGAAACTTCCCGCAGAACAGCAAGATGCGATCGCATCCCGCCTCATGGCAGAATTGAAAGACGAACAAACATGGACACAACAGTTTGAGTCAACCACAGATAAACAATGGGATCGATTAGCTGATATAGTGCGACAAGAAATCCTCAGTGCAGATATTTCACCACTAGCTAAAGTGCCAGGTACCCCAGGACAACAACTGTTGCGTTTTGCAGGTTCAATCTCTCCTGAAGACCTTCAATTGATGCAGTCAGCAATTGAGCATAATTGTGAACAGGTAGATGTTGATGAGTGGTAGGTATTTACTCGATTCTCAATTGAGTAAAATAAACAAATTTTAGCGTTCGCATGATGAGGAAATTTGACGCAATGAAATTATATCAAGGCACGCTTAATTACTTATAATTTCTGCTTGATTCACCCCAACCCTCCCTTACCCTCTCCTTAATAAGACTCATGTGTACACACAAGTCATCAAATTTAGCCAAGTCCTCACCGAAACGCCCCCTAACCCCCAATTCTGGGGGAACAAGAGTTCTCAAAGACCCCCAGAATTGGGGGATTTAGGGGGCATTCCGAGGCTCAAACGCACACAGGAAAGACTTGTGTGTACACCGTAGCCTTAATAGGTCGAGGATGCCGCAGGCGGGTGAGGTTTTATAAGTATTCATCCGCACATGAAATTAGTCCTATGTATGCCTGGAATCTGAATTCGAGTTCACCACTTGTTTAGCCCGAAGCACTATAAAATGAATTCTAAAGTACTGGCCGGTTTGATGGGACTTTGCATAGGGGATGCTCTTGGTGTTCCTGTTGAATTTTCAACCCGTGAAGAACTAGCCCAATGTCCCGTTCGTGGCATGAATAGTCAAAATTATTGGAAAGAACTTCCTGGTACTTGGTCTGATGATAGTTCTTTGACCTTTTGTTTAGCTGAGTCTCTTTGCCAAGGCTTTTCCTTGCAAGCGATCGCTGATTCCTTCTGTTGCTGGTATTATGAGCAAAAGTGGACTGCACGGGGAAGAGTATTTGATATTGGCATTACGACACAAATGGCAATTGAGAAACTCCATAGAGGAGTAGCACCTTTGAAGTCAGGGGACACTGTAGAACGTAGCAATGGTAATGGCTCTTTAATGCGAATCTTGCCACTTGCTTACTACCATAAGACTTTAGACTTTCCAGTTCTACTTGAACGAGTGCATCAAGTTTCTTGTATTACTCATGCCCATCCTCGTTCACAAATGGCTTGTGGTATCTACATCAGTATTGTCATTGCCTTACTGGAGGATGGTAATCCGAAAGTAGCTTATCAAGAAGGCTTGGATAGGATTGAGCCATTCTACCAAAGGTATCCCTACAGCCAAGAGCTCTCTCATTTTGAACGAATCTTGAGCCGTGAAATTGATGCTTTATCAATTGAGAGCATTAATTCTGAAGGCTACGTGATTGATACTTTAGAAGCTAGTTTGTGGTGTTTTTTGAATACATCATCTTATGAACAAGCAGTCTTAGAGGCGGTAAATTTGGGTGAAGATACAGATACAACAGCAGCAGTCACTGGAGGTTTAGCAGGTATCTACTATGGACTTGAGAGCATCCCAATAGAGTGGATAAATACAATTGCTCGTAAGGAAGATATTATCGCTTTAGCAAATCATTTAGAAATAGCAATTTATTAGAAGCAAACCGCATAATGGGGGAGAAATGCAATGACAACCAATACTTCTTTAGAAGAAAGGCTGGCAGCACTCGAAAAAGCGATCGCTCTACCCTTCAAAAAACCGCGATGCTCCCGAAGAGAGCCGCCTTAAGGCGATCGCGTAGGATTTCATACTAAAAAGAATATCCAGAAAATTTATTAATATTATGACTGAGTTTACTGATACTATGACTAAATTATATGTAATGCATTAATTTGACTGGTGTGATAGACGGAAACCTTCCGTCTAATAAAAACCTTCCGTCTAATAAATAGTTAGGCGGTAGCTCTGACTCAAGGGGTGATCATGGTTAAGAAAGTACTTCTAGTTGGTCTTAGATCCTCAGTGGTGAATTTCGAGAAATGGCCACAGTTATCGGTAGAGAAGCTGGAAGCAGCCTTCACCCAAGTGCTTACGGATCTCAAAACTCTTGAATATGAGGCCAAATGGTGCCTAACTGATACTGGCGAAACAGCAGAGCAGCAGTTGGTCGCCGATCTAAAGGCATTTACTCCTGATATTGTATTAGTAGGTGCGGGCGTTAGGGCTGATCCTGATCACTTCCTACTATTCGAGAAGATCATAAACGTTATTCATACTCACTCGCCACAGGCAAAGATAGCTTTCAATAGCAACCCCAATGATTCTGTTGAGGCTGTCCAGCGATGGAGCTAAGAAGCGCAAGTAAGCTTACCGTAGGTTTCACCCCGCGCGCAAATTCTCCTTGTCAGTTGCAATTTGATAATGCGTGACAAGCTTTTGGTTGGGGGTGGCAATTATTTGTAAATTAAAATCTGTCTTTCATCCTTCGCAAATGGGCAAAGGTTTCCACAGTATCTTGGCTTTTAGCCACTAATTTTAACCCAGGCTGAGAAGAACGCAAGAAGGGATTGGTGTGTTTTTCTATTCCCAACATAGAAGGAACTGTAGCCTCTCCCCGTTGACGACAAGCCTGCACTTCTAGATAACGGTTTTGCAGTTCAGGATTCTCTTTATCCACAGTCAAAGCAAACTGGAGATTCTTCAAAGTGTATTCATGAGCACACCATATCCGCGTATTATCCGGTAGAGCAGCCAGTTTACTCAATGAATCTACCATTTGCTTCGCTGTACCTTCAAACAATCGCCCACATCCCCCCGCAAATAGAGTATCCCCACAAAATAATTCCCCCACTTCTCCCGGCTTTTCTGGAGGGAAATAGTAAGCAATATGAGCGCGGGTATGTCCAGGAACAAAAATGACTTCTCCGATTCTATCTGCAAACTGGATGCGATCGCCCTGTTGTAAAAGCACCTGCTGTCCAGGTATTCTTCCTTTATCTTCAGCGCCACCATATACTTTCACATTTGGAAATTTTTGCATTAACTCTAGATTCGCCCCTATATGATCGTAATGATGATGAGTGTTAAAAATTGCAACTAACTCCGCCGATAATTGATGAAGTTTCCCTAAAACTGGCTCTGCTTCTGCTGGATCGACTACTGCTGCAAGATTTTGTTGGATGTCATGCAATAAAAAAATATAATTATCCGAGAGAGCATGAAGACGAATTACTTGCACAACTGTATTCCTTTAAAGATGTAACTGCGATACATTAATTTTGACAAAGATTTACATTCAATGAATCATTAATATTTTTTTAAAAAAGTCAAAATAATATTTTTTTTAAAATAAAAATACCAACGGTGGATTTACTGAAAAACAATATATACCTAGACTAAGTGTATAATTTTATTAGGTATAATTTCCCTAGAACTTAAAGGAAAGAGAAAGCTAGATTTATTTGTATTATGTGGTATTTAATACCAGTGAATATAAAAAAATATTTGCTCTTAGCTGTTACATTAAGTATGTCAATGTTTTAATAACAGCATTCTATTTTATAGATAGAATTAAGCAATATTTATTTTTTTATTATTACATCTACCAGAAAAAATACACAAAATTTATGTACCAAATAGTTGAGAATAAATCAGAATTATTTATCCAACAAATAGTAGAGCGAATTATTTCATCTGGAGAGATGAGCCGCCAAGACTATAGTTTACTTACATCTACAGTTATTGCTGATGGTGAAATTAGTGATGTAGAACGTCGTCAAATCAACCGTGTTTTTGATTATATACAGACAGGTAGACTGAAATTGGTGGATTGGTAAAAAATAATTGTGATTATGCATATTTTCTAGCAATATCCATAATTTACAAATAGAAGCAGTAAGCATCATAAAATTCCTAATTTAAAAAAATGTAGATTAAGCCTTTTTGATTATTATCCTGCTTCTATACATAACAATACATCTTTATCATGTTGATTTAGATATTATTTATCAAAATAAAAATTATCATAGAGAATACCTAAAAAATAAAAAACATACTACAAGGCTTTTGAATAATGACTCCATTTGTATCCATCATTATTAATTGCTTCAATCAAGGGTGTTATCTTGAGCGTTCAGTAAAAAGTGTACTGTCACAAACATTTACAGATTTTGAGTGTCTAATTGTGGATGATGGCTCTAGTGATAATACCCGTGAAATTGCTGAAGTCTTAATGAAATTGGATTCACGAGTTAAGTACTTTCATCAAGAAAACAGAGGATTACCTGCTGCTCGTAATTGGGGATTTCAAAAATCGCAAGGAGAATGGATTCAGTTTTTAGATGCAGATGATTGGATTCATGAAGACAAAATTAAATTTCAATTGAGTCATATATCTCAAGATAAAGATAATCAAAAAGTTGTTCTTTATTCTGATTATGAGCGTATAACTTTTAATAGTGATAATCAAATTATTGCCCAACAAAAAAATATAATTGGTAAATTAAAAACTGATGAATTGATCCAGCGTCTGTTAATACCTGACTTTTTAATTAAGTCTCCTCATCCTGCACTTCAACAAGCAATTTTAATGCATAAAAGTGTATTGCAGAGAAATAAATTTACTGAATTATTAAAAGCACTAGGAGATAGATACTTTGCAATAGATATTTTAAGGCAGGATGCCAATTTTATTTATACACCAATAATAGGAGCTTACTATACAAAACACCAGTCTAATCGGACAAATAACTGGAATTACATGAAGCAATATTATATTTCATTCTATGAATTGGTATTCAAAAATTATCCAGATATCATAGAGCTATGTCATATAGGCTTAAATTTTTTGTTAGATGAATCCATTAGAGAAAAAGAAAAAGATAATTTTGGTAGATTAATCAAAATACTGCCTGTACCAGTCAAAATACTGGAGAATAAAATCACAATAAATCATATAATTTTGATAAAATTATTTTATTATTTAAGATTATTAATCCCGAGTTTTGTGTTTTATAAAAAATATCGTGGCCCTCGATCTCAAAAAATAATAAATTCATTTAACAATTTATTATAATAAATAATAATTTGTTAAATGAAATATTGTATTAATGTATGGTATTTTGCCTGAAAGCTATATTCAAATAATATGCTTGTCAAAAAGGAAATCAGAAAGTATAAAGCTTTATTAAATAAGATCTTATCTATCTTATCTTATTTATTAGAATATAAAATTTCATACTTGAAATTTATTAGTGATATTCTAGGTAATAAGTCATTATCCAAGCATACAGAAATCGAATATGATCTAGTATTCGTAATTTTTGGTTTTGCTAAGAATTGGATATTAGAGGCAATTTGTAAAGAAATTGCAACTTACTTTCCTGGTAAATATCACTTTCATTATTCAGAAAATAATATTCCTCCAGCCAAAGCTTATTTTATTGCCCATTACTCTTTTTTGCCAGCTTGTTTAAAACAAAATTCTCACATGTGGGGAAGTAAGATTCTAGTTTGGTATACTCATCCTCGAAATGATTTAAGTATTAGTAATGAGGAATTAATATATGTGCTAAACAAAACAACAAAAGTTATATGTACCTGTTCTAAATTTGTACAATTACTAATTGATCAAGGTTTAAAATCTGAGCGAGTTACTTATATATTAGGAGCTGCCGATCCTAATATATTTCAATCACATCAACGTCATCATGGTGCAGTTGGTTTTTGCACTGCTTTTTACTATCGTAAAGAACCAGAGCGGATTTTCAATATTATCAAAATGATGCCCCATAGAAAATTTATTCTGCTGGGTAAAGGATGGGAAAAGTACGAAAAATTTCCAGAAATGAGATCTTTACCTAACTTTGATTATGTTGAAGCTCCTTATTCTGACTATCCTAAGTATTATGCTTTAATGGATGTTTTTGTCTCTCCTGCAAAATTAGAAGGGGGTCCCATTCCTTTAGTAGAATCGATGATGTGTAATGTGGTTCCTGTGGCTAGTAATACTGGATTCTCATCTGATTTGATTGTACATGGTGAAAATGGATTTATCTTTGATATTGATAATTCTATTGAGGATATATGTAACTTAATTGATCAATCATTTGCAATTAAAACTGATATTAGAAAAACAGTTAAAAATTTGAGCTGGCAAAATTTTTCTCTGCAAGTCCAGCAATTACTATAATAACTATTTAATGCCGAGTATTATTCACTTATGTTACTAAATATTCATAGAATAGATAATAATGTTGGAGATATTATGTCTTCTCCACTCAAATATTTCAAATTTCCTCAAGATAGCAAGACAATTGATATAATGAGCATCAATGATCAACAGGTCTTAGAAAAAGATATAATCATTGGTGGTGGTGGCTTAATAGCCAGAGAATTCTTTACAGAAAAAATGAGCTATATAGCTGAAAAAAGAAAAGGTAAGTTGATATCTTGGGGTATAGGACATAATAGCTATGAAGGTTTAGGAAATAATCTTCATTATCCAAAATATATGGATAAGTTTGACTTACATGGAATTAGGGATTATTCTCAAGGTTTTAATTATATACCATGTGTAAGTTGCATGAGTGAATTAAG
>NZ_FYBH01000138.1 GCF_900185595.1 Calothrix rhizosoleniae SC01 | reverse complement strand
GGGTGGGGAATGGTGGGTGCATATTCGCTAGCTCCTAACAAAACCCCATTTAATCCCAGCCACTGCAAACCACCGATGAAGGCATTCCCTGGAGCAAAAGCAAGGCTGTAACCCCATAAAACCCAAGTTACTCCTACAATCCCCATGACCACAAAACCCATCATTAGGGTATTGAGAACATTGCGCGATCGCACAAACCCACTATAAAAAAAAGCCAAACCTGGTGTCATTAACAATACCAAGGCGGCAGAAAATAACATAAATGCCGTATCGCCCGTATTAATAGGGGTAGAACTTATGGGTGTTTGAGCAACAGCACTATCTATAAATAGACCACCGAAAAGTATGGCAATCGCTCCCACGAGCACAATTTTCTTTAACACTTGTATGTGTCTCTCTGCGCTAATAACTTTGTGTGAGGTAAATCTTTTTTTGATGTTTACCGCTTATTTTCTGAGTTAATTGACGAAAATCTCAAATAAATTCATTCTTGATTGTAGTAGGCAGGAAATTATCAATGGGTTATTGCTCAACTTTTGATATTATCTATTTTGTAACCTTTGATACTTTTAAACAAAAATATAGAGACGTTGCTAGGCAACATCTCCATGCAGATTATGTGTCATTTCCGAAACAGTTTTCAGAAATATACTTTTACCAGTAGTATTATCTATGTACTGGGAATATCTCCAGTTTCCGATGAAACATCATCGCCATAATCAGATCCCATAAATCCACCGGTACTAGATTCTTTAAGGAACCCACTGTAAGCTTCCATGCCATGTTCCCCAATATCTAAACCTTCCAACTCTTCTTGTCGGGGGACACGAATACCCAAGGTATTTTTGAGTATTAACCAGACCACACTGCTAAAGGCAACAGTAAATATACCAATAGCCACAACACCAACTATCTGCAACCACAATTGTCCAAATCCACCACCAAACAATAAACCTTTGGTAGGACCTGCACCATCACCATACCAAGAATAAATTCCTGGACCAGCTGCAAATAAGCCCACTGCTAAGGTTCCCCAAACACCACATACTAAGTGGACTGAGGTGGCACCAACTGGGTCATCAACGCCCATTTTCTCAATTGTAATTACAGAGAAAACTACTATAACTCCAGCGATTAAGCCGATGATTACAGCACTAAAAAAATTAACGTAGGCACAAGGTGCTGTAATTCCTACCAAACCAGCCAAAATACCATTGATAATCATGGACAAATCTGGCTTACCAAGACGTGCCCAAGCTGTTAAGGTAGCCGCAATACCACCCGCAGCAGCCGCCAGGTTTGTGGTTAAAGCAATATGAGCGATCGCTCCACTATCAGCAGCCATAGTGGAACCAGGGTTAAAACCAAACCAACCTAACCACAGAATCAAGCAACCAAGGGTAGCAAGACTCATATTGTGTGCAGGAAGGGCAGTCGGTTCCCCATTTTGATACTTACCAGTCCGCGCTCCTAAAAAGATTGCTCCCATTAACGCAGCCCAACCGCCAACGGAGTGAACCACGGTAGAACCAGCAAAATCCCAAAAGCCCATACCAGCCAGCCAGCCGCCACCCCAGACCCAATGTCCAGTAATCCCGTAGGATATACCAACTAGCAGGACACTGAAAATTAGGAAGTCAATAAATTTAATCCGTTCGGCAACTGCTCCAGATACGATGGTAGCTGCTGTACCAGCAAATGCTACCTGGAATAAAAATTTCGCTGCTAAGGGAATACCAGTCCAATTCAAAGCACCAAATACACCCTTGTAAGCATCTCCAGTCGCTGGACTATTATCTGCACCTGTCAGAAAAAATCCTTGTAAACCAATAAAACCATTACCACCATCATCACCAAACATCAGGGCAAATCCGATTACCCAAAAGGCAATGGTAGCAAGAGCAAAGACAATCAGGTTTTTGGATAGGATATTAACTGCATTTTTTTGCCGACAGAAGCCAGTTTCTAACATTCCGAAACCAGCATTCATAAAAATTACCAAAAAGGCTGCGACTGCGACCCACAAGGTATCAACTGCAACCTTCAAGCTATCAAAGTCTTCTTGGCTTACTGCTTTAGGGGTTTGGGCGATTGCAGCATAACCAGAAAACAACACAATCAAGCAAGCAATAGGAATACAAGCTTGCCAGCTTGGTGTTAATCCTTTAATTCCATTACTAATTGTTTGAAAAATATTTTCTGTTCTTGAGTTATAGGGACTCCATTGAGCGGACTGTCGCCTATTTTTCAACTTCCATCTTTTTGTACGCTTCATCTGCATCCTCATACACCATCCTTACAGTTAGGAATATGTTCAGTATTTCCAGAACTATCTTCATTTACAGTCCAAACAAAATGGTTTTTGATATTCTGTATTGTCAGAGAGTTATCCTACTTTAATTGCTGATACTAATTACCAGCAAGTATTTGTTTAGAAACCAGATAGTTAAATAATTTAATTCATTTTCAAAACATTTAATATTGAGTTTTGTTTCTCTTTAAGAGATATTTAATTACTTGCAATTATATATGCCATAATATGGTCAAGTTAATATTCTACTAACTCCACCAATAAATTCGTGCTTCCCAGCTTAGGCACTAAACATATTCATCATTTGTTGCCAGTGACTTAGCTTATTACTGAGACACTAGTATTGTCAATAAATAGCCATAAAATCTGTAGTCTTAAATACATTTTATCAGTTTAAGAAAAACTAAAGGCACAATGGGCAAAATAAAGCCATCTTTATCCTATTTGCTGGTTTGTCTATTGTGCAAGCATTTCCAGCCATATGACTACAAATATTACACTTTTATAAACAAATGTTAATTTTTTGTTCAAGATAAAAAATAATGCTTGTACTTTGATTTCATATACCCAAATATGAATATAGGAATATATTTATTTTGTTAAAAAAATAACATCTATTAGTACGCAATTAGGGCGCGGATATTGTTGAATCCCCAACAGTAAACTTATTACTTATTACTTGCACATAGCGCTATAAATTGTCTATTGCCAGCTATTATTTTCTGATTTACATTTGTTGTAAATATTGTTTATAACCGAGATTTTCTAGGTTTGTTTGTTTCTCCATTACTGATTTACATAGGTTTTGGCGATAATTTTGTACTTTCTCTAATAACTCAGATTGCTGGGTAGCAATAATTTGTATTGCTAAAAGTCCAGCATTTTTAGCATTACCAATAGCTACGGTGGCAACAGGAATACCTGCGGGCATTTGTACAATTGAATACAAAGAATCTATTCCTTGTAAATGGCGGCTAGCTACGGGAACGCCAATGACGGGCAATGGAGTCAAGGATGCTACCATTCCTGGTAAATGAGCTGCACCACCAGCACCAGCAATAATTACTTTAATACCTCTTTGATGAGCGGATTGAGCATATTCCACCATCTTCTCTGGGGTTCGATGGGCACTAACTATTGCCACTTCACAAGCAACATCGAATTCTTCACAAATTGCGATCGCACTTTCCATAGTCGGTAGGTCAGAATCGCTACCCATAATAATGCCAATTAAGGGAGACATAGAATTTTGGATTTTGGATTGATAGTTAAGTAATCATCTCAATTAATTGGTTTTATTGCTACCCACTGTGTCTAAAATTAGTTAGCATCTGGCAAAATGAGCGATTCAGACTAAATATACCAAACATGAATATTAATCCAGTAGAAATAATTAATGCCAAATTATATGAAGAAAATTATTTATACAGAATTTTAATTAATCATCAAGGAAAAATTGAACAAATATCTCCTATGGATGTGGAGACTAATTGGGAAAATAGCCAAAAAATACAGGTTTTAGATGTTACTGGTGATTGGATTTCTTTAGGTGGTTTAGATTTACAAATTAATGGGGCTTTAGGTTTAGCATTTCCAGATTTAAGGACAGAAAATCAGCATTTATTAGCAAAAATTTGTAAATTTATGTGGGATATGGGAATAGATAGTTTTTTACCCACCTTAGTTACTACTTCCGTTGAAAATATACAAAATTCATTAGAAGCGATTGCTAATTTTTTACCTGAAAATCAGGGAGCCAAAATTTTGGGAGTCCACCTAGAAGGGCCGTGTTTAAATTTACAAAAAAGAGGTGCTCATCCTTCAGAATATTTATTACCACTGACGGTAGAAAATATCAAACATGTTTTGGGTAACTATGGTCACATTGTGAAAATAATTACTTTAGCACCAGAATTAGATTCTACAGGTGAAGTTATCCCCTATCTGCGTTCCTTAGGCATAACCGTTAGCTTGGGGCATTCTCAAGCCAATTCTATCCAAGCACAACAAGCCTTTGATATGGGAGCAACAATGGTAACTCATGCCTTTAATGCTATGCCACCATTACATCATCGAGAACCAGGATTATTAGGTGCAGCTATTACCCAACAACAAGTTATGTGTGGTTTTATTGCTGATGGGCAACATGTTTGTCCCAGCATGATAGACATATTGCTCAGAGCCAGTAACTATGACAAGGGTCTGTTTCTTGTCAGCGATGCTTTAGCACCCTTGGGATTACCCGATGGAATTTATCCTTGGGACAGTCGGGAAATAGAAGTGATAAATGGGACTGCAAGGCTCTTAGATGGAACCTTGTCGGGAACAACTTTACCTTTATTGGTGGGAGTCCAAAATTTAGTTAAGTGGGGTATCTGCGACCTAGGGACAGCGATTAAACTAGCTACAGACTCACCTCGTCAAGCAATTGGTTTACCAGGAATGGATGTTAATCAACCTGCGAATTTATTGCGTTGGCACTTTGATGAAGCTAGGAGGGAGCTTACCTGGCAGAGATTGGGGGCAGGGGGCAGGGAGCAGGGAGCAGGGAGTAGGGAGCAGGGAGTAGGGAGCAGGGAGTAGGGAGCAGGGGGCAGGGAGCAGGGAGCAGGGGGCAAGGAGCAGGAGTGATGGAGGGAAGGAAAAATTCTACCTTAGATAATTGATGGTGAAAAATTTTTTCATCGGGACTGTCTTATTCTTTCTGCCATAACATTTGATTGCCATATGACTTTGGGGAACAGGCAAACATGGTAATTTTAAGGCTTGGGAACCTTTAACTTCTAGACGGGCATGAACGTAGCTGACGACAAAATTATTGTTAAAGATTATTTCAATTCCACCGGCTTCGATCGCTGGAAGCGTATTTATGGAGATGGAGATGTCAATAAAGTCCAATTAGACATCCGTAATGGGCATCAACAAACAATTGATAAGGTATTAAACTGGCTGCAAGCAGATGAAAACTTAACAGAAATATCAATTTGTGATGCAGGCTGTGGTGTGGGTAGCTTGAGCATACCCCTAGCAGCAGCTGGGGCAAAAGTCTATGCCAGCGATATTTCGGAAAAAATGGTGGAGGAAGGAAAGGCAAGAGGTTTACATACCTTAAACAACAATGATAATCCGACCTTTGCCGTACAAGATTTAGAAGCCATTAATGGTAACTACCATACAGTTATTTGTTTAGATGTACTCATCCACTATCCCCAGGAAAAAATGGATGAGATGATTTCTCACCTTTGTTCTGTGGCACAGTCACGGATTATTCTCAGTTTTGCACCCAAAACCTGTTTTTTGACAATTCTCAAGAAAATTGGTAGCTTCTTCCCTGGGCCGAGTAAAACAACTCGTGCTTATATGCACCGAGAAACTGATGTGATCAAAGTCTTGGAAAAAAATGGCTTTACGGTACAACGTGATTCCATGACACGTAGCCGTTTTTACTTCTCCCGTTTACTGGAAGCTACAAGGAATTAAGCTGATAGTCGCGGCAAGATAAAACTCCATATCTTGTCGTGAACTGTGAATTCCTGATTTTAGGTTGCTCTTATATATTCGCGTAAAAATCAATTGAACAAGCAGTTTGGGCATCTTGCCCAGGTTTGGGAAATAGCAAGCGAGACGCTTGCACTACTTATTTTTACCCACTCCCAACTCCCAACTCCCAACTCCCGATTCCCAACTCCCGATTCCCCATTTTCCATCTAGTAAGGTTACAATCGCAAACAAAGCTTAAATCACCAGATGTGACTATGAAAACTGCTGGAAAATTGGCTGCTGGTTGGCTGTTAACACTTGGAGTTATGTTAATGACTTTATCAATCTCTGCTGAGGTTGATAAACATAAAATGCTCAAACCTCTTCCACCAGGTATTGATGGTGACTACCAAGAATTTTTGAATACAGAAGCTCTTTATCTACTGGATATTACTGCCAAGCAAGGTTTAATTTTTGGCTTCCCGACTTTAGCTATTGGAGGATGGTTAGCTTTAGGATTATATCGTCAAGGCAAGCAAGAGAAACAAGCCAGCGAAGAACAGGCAAGCAAAAATTTACAATCCATTTTTTACCGTATGGTACAAGAAAACGAGGGACGGATCTCCTTGTTAGGTTTTGCTATGCAGTCGCAATTACCACCTACCACAGCTAAAGAATATTTAGATATCAAAGCTCAAGAATTAAACGCTAATTTTAAAGTTAGCGAAGAAGGCTCAGTACTATATCATTTTGATGCCTAGTTATGAGCAACCTAATCGCAATCAATAGGCTTTTCCCGTAATAGATAAGATATATCTATATTAGAGTTGACAAATTATAACTGAAATGCCACAGATTTTCTTGACATTGGGAGCGATTTTAGGCGGTTCGTCTGTAGCAATTGGAGCCTTTGGCTCTCATATTTTACGCTCAAAAATTAGCGAGCGATCGCTGGAAATTTTTGCCACTGGTGTACGCTACCAAATGTTTCATGCCCTAGCTTTGATGATTGTGGCTCTGTTACTGATTCTAATTAAATCTCCATCTACCACCCTCATAACTAGTGGCTGGCTATTCATAACTGGTGTGGTAATTTTTTCTGGTAGCTTGTATGCTCTGAGCTTAACTGGTACAACATCTTTTGGTATGGTAGCCCCATTCGGAGGGTTAGCTTTAATGACTGGTTGGGTGACTTTAGCCGTTGCTGCTTGGAATTGGAAATCATGAACTCACAGCCCACACATACTTTGATAATCATATGTGTGGGTTGTAAATGCTATTAGGCGATGTGAAAGAAGCAACTGTGAAGACAAAGCCTAGGAGACAATCACCTCATTTATCCTTTAAGCTTTTAAATAACGGAGAAAAACCCTATCAATTGGTTTATTTAAGGAGAGAAGAGAAAATTGGCGAACAGGGTTTTCCTCCGGGGAACCTGATAACTGATAATTGATAACTAATATGACAATCAAGCGGTTGCTATTAATTTTACTGACACTAGTAGCAATATGTTTTTATAGTCTGGCTTTATTTAAAAGTTGGCAAGAGCCTCAAATCCAAAGCAGTTTGGAACTTTATCAAACTAATATTCTCCTCCAAGCACAAGAATGGCATCCCGAAAATAATACTCCTGAGAATGTAGAAACAGCAAAAACTGCTTTTCTGGGCAAACAGCCCTTGGAAACTGCGAATAAACAATATGAGCAAGTACGTAAATCAGCTGCCGATAATTTGGCAAAAATCAAAAAACAACTGGCACAACAATCCACTACATCCTTAGATATCCGAGAAACAGAGAATACTGAAAGCAAACAGTTGCAACAATCTCTACAACAGCTGCAAAAATTAATTGCAGAATTAGATTTACGTTTAGGAGTTATACAAGCAGCTCAAACAAATACAGATGTAGCTCTGCAAACTTGGACAGATTTAGCCAAAAAACCAGATGTCAACCCCAATTTTGCCGAAACAGCACTTGTTTTGGCTGGAATTTGGAGCGATCCTCCCAGAATTTTACCCAATGCCCAAACATTAATTACCAGCAATTTAACAGGTTGGTTTCGCTTTACTAGTCTTACCAAGCTATACAAACTACAGCAACGAGAAGCAGATTTATCTAACTTGTTAGTCAAAGCTCAAGAAAATGCTGAAGGAGCAATATTCAAACTAGGGATTGTCATTACCCTACCTTTAGTTACTGGTATCATCGGTGTTGTTTTATTAATTGTGTTAATTATACAGAGAATTTTTCAAGGTAAAAATTCTCTGTGGGCTAAAAATGAGGACTTGTCTTGGTCAACACCTTGGGATAGTGAAACTATATTACAGGTTTTTATCTTTGGTTTTTTCTTTGGAGGACAAATTGTGATTGGGCAATTTGTCATGCCTTTGCTATTACAGATACTCCCCATTACTCGTCCGGTAAATATACAAACCCAGGCATTTTTACTTTTATTGAGCTATTTACTGGTAGCATTGGGAGCACTTGCAGTCTTGTATCTATCCATTAAAAGCTTTTTACCCCTTACCTCTGGATGGTTCCGTTTGCGCTTCCAAGAAAAATGGTTTTTGTGGGGATTGGGTGGCTATTGCGTCGCTTTACCCATAGTAGTATTAGTTTCCCTGATTAATCAAAAGTTATGGCAGGGTCAAGGTGGTAGTAATCCTCTGTTGCAATTAGTATTAGATAGCCAAGATTCTGTAGCTTTGTTCGTCTTTTTCTGTACTGCGGGTATTGCTGCTCCATTCTTTGAAGAATTTCTCTTCCGTGGCTTTTTACTACCTTCCCTAACTCGCTATTTCCCTGTATGGGGAGCAATTATTGTCAGTAGCTTGGTATTTGCAATTGTCCATTTAAACTTATCAGAAATTATCCCTTTAATGGCTTTAGGGATGGTTTTAGGATTTATTTATACGCGATCGCGTAATCTTTTAGCTCCCATATTACTACATAGTCTCTGGAACAGTGGTACTCTGATGAGTCTATTTATCCTGGGTAGTAGTGGGAAGTAAACTATAACCTGAATTTACAGAATAAAGGGAGGAGATTAAGCAAGTTAATAATCATATTTTGGCGGCTGAAGGTTTGCAGAAAAATGCAGTCATTTAATACTTTTATGTGCTTTTATGGTAGTGCAAAAATGGATATAGATTTGTTATAGCATCAGTCAGCGAACAAAAACGGCAAATATTCCCATGACAAAAAATGGGTGTCGATTAGAGTGGTTGATAAACAGAAAAAAACAGGAAGTAGAAATTTATCATTCAGGACGAGAGGTGTAAGTTTTGAAATTACCTCCAACTCTTTCTGGAGAAAATGTTTTACCTGGATTTGTACTCAATCTACAAAGAATTTGGGGATAAAGACGGAGTGCTTATGATATATCTGTGATTATCCAGTTGGTTTATATTGCAAAAGATGACAAAATTTTGCTTGATTGCATATGCCCCTATTTGGCTAACTATAATTGACAATAGGGGTTAATAATTGCTATTCATGGCTATATTTAGTTACTAGTAATACCTAAATAGTTCTATAGTCAGTCCAGATTGATTAGTTCGAGGAAATATTTAATTATCAATGTTACTAAATAATCATAATCCTTGCCATCAAACTTAGCTACTCACAGTAGGATATTGAAGATTATCTGAATTTCCGAATGTGTGCTTCAAGTCACTTTATATTCTCTTTGTAAATCCAATAAAAATTAATACTTTCTTTATCAACGACATCTGGATAAATAGCATACAATCTGCTTACCTAAAACATATTGGTTTCAATTATAGAGGTAATCACCTCCACAGAAACTGCCATTACCATTCATGTATGATTCATATAATGAATGGTTTATTCATCCCGCCTTCATAAATCCTATGCAAATTAGTAGTAAATTTCCTTAGCCAGAATCTTGCAATTACACAAAATAGATTCCCTGATAGTCCGGGATTTATCTAATTTATATGTAAAAAGTAATATAGCTAGGAATTACGTATATTAACCCGATTTTTATGTAAAATCGTTGGTTTAAACTACTAGGAACCTACAAAATAATGGGTTTCTTGCTTATGCGAACTTATGCGAGGAAAATTTTCATGGCGACGGGGATACTGCGCTTTACTCGCAACAGTCTCCGTGTAGGGAAGAAATACCAGAGTTGGAGGCGATTATGTCTCTATCGTTTGTCATTAATTAATTACGTAAATTTTGTGTCAGTACTGATAATGTATTAACCTTTGAATTTCTATGTAGCAGATTTAATTTACTCAGAAAATTATCTAAATTCAAAACTTAATATATAGCATTAGGCAATTATGTTAGGACATTTTTGAAGTCTGAAACCTATAAGCAGTAAACTTATCACTTATTACTTGCGTATAGCGTTATATAGTCCGCTTGGAACAGATTTACTTCAATTCAGAATTGTCATCATAATTTAAATTCATAGTTGTAGAAGAATATATTAAAGCATTGTGAATCATTGCTCTAGCTATGTAGCTATTGACAGTTCATCTTAGTTCACATATATTCTGTTGTCGCTGATATTTTTAACTGTTAAATTCCCCACGAGTGGTAGATATTTTTTATGGCAAATCTCAACTCTAATTACGCAGCTAAGCAACTTTTAGCCGGTTACGGAGCTATTATTTTTGGTAGTCTTGGTATCCATAAATTCATTCTGGGGTATACAGCAGAAGGAATATTAACAATAATTATCTCTATTCTTGGAGGCTATTTCTCCTATGGATTTACATTATTGATTATGCAAGTTGTGGGCTTAGTTGAAGGAATTATTTATTTAAATAAGAGCCATGAAGAATTCATAGATAACTATTTTACTAATAAGCAAGGTTGGTTTTGAAATTTGTCTAAAAGCCAATATGAAGGAAATCCCGATGGAAAAGTTATAAGCAACTCCTTCTTCCTTATGATTCACGATCTAAAATCCAAAATCTAAAATCCAAAATGGTATGAGGTATATTTATCTTGTATTCCTAGCTCTCATAAGTTGTGGCTATTTTAGTACCATCTCTAATTTAGAAATTAATCATTTTTGGCAGGGCGAAATGGTAATGATCCCATTACAATTCACAGTATTAATTTACCTGAGTTATTTGCGTGGTAGCAAAGGGAACAACTCCACAGGTTCATGAACATCTTCACAAAAATTAATGTCTCTGACTACCTGTCTTATTCCCGAATTTAGCCTAACCTCGAAATAGAGGCGCATTTAATTGGGCGCTGAAATTTCGTAACTAATCAAACATTTCCCATGCAAATTGTCCCCAGAACCAAGGAACCTACAGAAAAAACCCCAACGGTAAATACAGAAAAAATTACCTTGGATGTTGGGGGAATGAAATGTGCTGGCTGTGTTAAATCAGTGGAGAAGCAACTGAATCAGTATCCAGGGGTTAGGAATGCTTGTGTGAATTTAGCAACAGAAGTAGCTGTTGTGGAGTCAGAACTGGGTATAGTTGATGCCCAAGCTTTGGCAAAGCAACTAACATCTGTGGGATTTCCCAGTCAACCCCGAGCTACAAATAGAATATTGGCAGATACTTCTGAAACTCAACAGCACACACAGATGCAGTCTGCATGGCGAAAATTAATTATTGCTGGAGTACTGTTATTTTTATCCTTAATTGGGCATTTTGGAACTATTGCTGGTTCGTCCTTAATGTTTTTGCATAATATTTGGTTTCATTTTGGACTAGCAACGGTAACATTATTATTTCCGGGTCGTTCAATTTTGGTAGATGGGTGGCTAAGTTGGCGACGTAATGCACCCAATATGAACAGTCTAGTGGGTTTGGGAACCCTAACGGCTTATACCGCGAGCTTGGTGGCATTAATATTCCCCCAGATAGGCTGGGAATGCTTTTTTGATGAGCCGGTAATGATGCTGGGTTTTATTCTCTTGGGAAAAACCTTGGAACAACAAGCAAAGGGTCGTGCAGCTGCTGCATTTAAGCAATTAATGTCATTACAACCCCCCATCGCTCGCTTGATTGCTAATCCCCAATCATCTCAGAAAGGTGCGGGGATGGTGGAAATTCCTGCTGAACAGGTAAAGGTAGGGGAATGGTTGCAAGTTTTACCAGGAGAGAAGATTCCCGTTGATGGTGAGGTAATGTCAGGGCAAACTAGCATTGATGAATCCATGTTGAGTGGGGAATCTGTACCTATTAGTAAACAGGTAGGGGATGGTGTGACTGCTGGTACGATCAATCAATCAGGAGCGATCGCAATTCAAGCTACTCGCACTGGTGGAGATACTACTTTGGCACATATCATTGCTTTAGTGGAAGCAGCCCAAACCCGCAAAGCTCCTGTACAGAAATTAGCAGATACGGTGGCTGGTTACTTTACCTACGGGGTGTTAACAGCCTCCATCCTCACATGTCTATTTTGGTACTTTTTCGGTACTCATATTTGGCCAGATATTGTCAATCCCATAGCTCACCAACAACTCTCTCCTTTCGGGTTAACAAACCAGGAAATTCCCACTACATACGCCGGACTATTACTAAGTTTAAAGTTAGCGATCGCTGTTATGGTTGTTGCTTGTCCCTGTGCTTTAGGACTTGCTACACCCACAGCAATTTTGGTGGGTACAGCAATGGGTGCTGAAAGGGGTTTACTAATTAAAGGTGGTGATGTGCTGGAGAAGGTTCATCGTCTGGATACGGTAGTCTTTGATAAAACAGGAACCCTGACAACTGGTAAACCCACGGTTACTGATTGCCTACCTTTACCATCAGCAAATCTCACTGCCAATAGCTTACTCCAACTAGCTGCAGCCGTAGAAAGCGGTACTTCCCATCCTCTAGCAAATGCGATTCAAACCGCAGCTCAACAGCAGCAATTAGCGATCCCCACCGCCACTGAATTTCATACTGAACCAGGATTGGGGGTATCTGCAATGGTAGATAATTCCTTGGTTTTATTGGGTAACTGGAAGTGGTTACAAGGGCATGGAATTGCTATTCCTCCAGCCGCAGAGGAACAAGCTAATGTCTTCGCCAAGTTGGGCAAAACCATAGTTGGTGTCGCTAGAGACGAGCAATTGATAGGAATAATTGCAGTTAGCGATCCCTTGAGAAAAGATGCAAAAACAACCGTAGAACAGCTACAAAACATGGGTTTACGGATCATGCTCCTATCTGGGGATCGTCAAGAAGTCGCTAACACCATTGGCAACCAACTGGGATTAAATAGTATGGATATCATTGCTGGTGTACCCCCTGCCAAAAAAGCTGCTACCATCCAAGAACTACAGCAAGGAAAACTGGCAACAAATGTTTCCTCCCAGGAATCTTTAATGTCCGTGGCGATGGTGGGAGACGGTATTAACGACGCTCCTGCTCTATCTCAAGCTGATGTAGGCATTGCCTTAAAATCTGGCACCGATGTGGCAATGGAAACCGCAGAAATTGTTTTAATGAGTGATCGCTTAACTGATGTGGTAGCATCTATTCAGCTAAGTAGAGCTACATTTAACAAAATTCGCCAAAACTTATTTTGGGCATTTGCTTACAATACCTTGGGAATTCCCCTAGCCGCAGGAATTTTATTACCTAGCATGGGTTTTGCTCTGAGTCCTGGGGGTGCTGCTGGATTAATGGCTTTTAGTTCTGTGAGTGTTGTGAGCAATTCTTTGTTACTGAAAAACTTGAATCGCCCCTAATATTTAGTTTTAGACATCTGTGCTGCATCTCAGTTAAACTTAAGTCGAGAGTCAATTGTTACCAACTCCTGGCAGTTGGTAACAACTCAGATCACATTTTTTTTGAGATCTGCTTTGTCTCCAAAAAATAACAAATTTTGATTAACGGTATTTTTTAGTGAAGATATTAATAATTTTTCAATGGTAATAGACAATAATCCCAACCATCTATTGATCGTTGAGGACGATCAAGGACGAAAAGAATTTACCCTCATCCACCCCCTCTATTCCATTGGTAGGGATAGACATAATGATATTCGCCTCATATCTCAGTTTGTTTCCCGCCGTCATGCTACATTAATTAAGTGTGTAGAACAAGGCGATCCCCAAAGTTATTATTATCGGATTGTTGATGGTGATGGTAAAGGTAAAAATAGTGTCAATGGTTTGATGATTAACGGGCGCAAGATGGCAAATCACGATCTGCAAAACGAAGACGAAATTGTCTTTGGCCCTCAGGTACGAGCTATTTATTACTTACTTAAAAACGACACTGGGCCCGTAGGAAATACTGATTCTAGTGAATATGATATTACCCTGATTAATCCCGGTATGACTGAGGAATTTGAAGACTGATATGCACTACAAGCGCCAACGGGCTCAATTAAGTAATAAGTAAAAAATAATAAGTAATAAGTAATGCTCGAGCCGGAAACTGGTATAAAGCCTCTTCATTCACGAAGAAAAATAATTAGGGAACTCCAAAAAATAAATTATCCAATTTTTGTCATCAAAATGACTTTCCCTGCTCCCTGCTCCCTGCTCCCTGTTTCCCGCTCTCTGCTCCCCTGCTCTCCTGCATTCAGAGCGTTATTCAACTCATACTTTGTAGCTGGGCTGGATTAACAATTTTTTGCCCCAAGTTATCAAATTTAACTGCCAGAGAAATTTTATTATTTCCACCAAATATGTGGGTAATTTCACCGATACCAAAGGTCTTATGTAAAACTTTATTCCCTACTTGCCAATCCTGTGGTTCAACTTTATTACCTTTGTGAGATGGAGTTACTCTGCTACCATTACCCTGAGGATAATTTTTGCGCCGACCGAATTGGGTTGTCAATAATTCCTCTGGTAATTCTCCTAAAAATTGCGATCGCACGGCAGGTTCTCTATAACCATACAAGCGGCGTTCACGAGCATGGGAAAGGTATAATTTTTCTTGGGCACGGGTAATTCCGACGTAACACAAGCGACGTTCTTCCTCTAAGGCAGCAGGATCATTCATGGAACGGTAATTGGGGAATAATCCCTGTTCTAACCCCACAACGCAAACCACAGGAAATTCCAGTCCTTTAGATGCGTGTAATGTCATCAAGGACACTGCTGCATCCCCTTCTTTCAAGTTATCTAAATCGGAACTAAGAGCAGTACTAGCCAGGAAATTTTGTAAGTTTACCTCTTCATTTTCTTCTTCAAATTGCAACACAGCGTTAAATAATTCCTGGACGTTCTGCAAGCGGTTTTCTGCTTCCTCCGTGCCCTGCTTTTTTAAATCATCAACATAACCCGATGCTTCTAAGACATCTTGCACCAATTGGCTCACAGGTAGGGTAGTTATTTCCTCTCGCCACTTAGCAATCATGTGAGCAAAACCCTTGATCGATTTTGCCGCCCTTCCAGCTAATGTATTAACTGATGTTTCATCACTCAGTATTTCCCACAATGGCATACCCAATTCCTGGGAAGCATTGAGCAAATTTTCAATGGTGGTTTTACCAATTCCCCGACGGGGAGTATTAATTACTCGTAATAAGCTGACCGTATCTGATGGATTCGCGATCGCTCTTAAATAACCCAGCACATCTTTAATCTCTTTGCGATCGTAAAATTTCAAACCACCCACCACAGTATAGGGAATACCCCGACGGACTAGAATATCTTCAAAGGGGCGAGATTGGGCGTTGGTTCTGTAGAGAATGGCAAAACTACCCCAATCCAACTCTGGGTTTTGACTCTCCAGGTTCTGAATTTGATTAATTAGAAACTGAGCCTCAGCCACCTCATCATCGGCTCTATGGCAATAAATTAAATCCCCAGCTCCCCGAGTGGCTTTAAGTATTTTATCAATTCGTTGAGTATTATTCTCAATTAGTTCATTTGCAGCTTGGAGAATATTTTCACAGGAACGGTAATTTTCCTCCAGTTTGACCATACTGCGGGTATCTTCATCTGCCAACCCATCCCCAAAATCTTGCTGAAACTCTAACAAGATGGTGAAATCTGCCATCCTAAAGGAATAAATTGATTGATCCGCATCCCCCACCACAAAAACAGAACGCTGTTCCCAATCCCAATTACTCTTTTTCTGTTCCCCATTTGTTACCAATTGGCGGATTAATTCATATTGGGTGCGGTTAGTATCTTGATATTCATCTACCAGAATATGGCGAAACTTACGATGCCAATAGCCTAATACCTGGTCATTTTGTTGGAACAGCCTGGTGGGTAGTAATATTAAATCATCAAAATCTAAAGCATTATTTTCTGCCAGCCTATCTTGATAATGACCATAGACTTGAGCAATAACCCTTCCTTTATAATCCTGTCGTTCTAACTCCAATTCTTTAGGGGAAAAGCCTTGGTTTTTGGCATTACTAATGGCATAACGCACAGAACGGGGTTCAAACTTCTTATCATCCAAATTTAATTGCTTAGTGACAATTTCCTTCACTAAGCTTTGAGCATCAGACTCATCAAAAATAGAAAAATTACGATCCCACTTCCGTCCCTTCTCATCTTGATATTTTTCCACATCAAATCGCAGCACACGAGCTAGCAAGCTGTGGAAAGTACCCACCCACATTTCCTTAATATAATTGCGCCAAACCCTTGATTTGAGTTGAGTTTGTTCATACTCTGGTAGCAGCTCAAACTTTTCGCCATATTCAGACATTGCCAATTGTTCAGCAAATAACTTCTGAATTCTTTCCTTCATCTCCCGTGCAGCTTTGTTCGTAAAAGTAACCGCCAGGATATTTTCTGGATCGACACGGTGTTGCAAAATTAAATTAGCAATTCGATAAGTCAATGCCCGCGTTTTACCGGAACCTGCACCAGCAACAACTAGTAACGGACCACAAAAATGCTCAACAGCACGGCGTTGACTGGGATTAAGATGGCTGAGGAATTGGTTGGTTGTTGTCATGGTACTAGGGTAGAACAAAAATACAAGCAATAGCGTAGACTCAACGCGGCTTGTTGGCAGACATTGCCCTATTGTTCAGGTTACAATATTAAACCGACACCGGAACGATAAAGACTCAAGCAATAAGTAATAAGTAATAGTTAATAAGTTTACTGTTCATAGGTTTGACCCTTCAATAATTTCATAACGTGCTGTGGTAGTGATATAAAACTTTTAATCGTAAGCAAAGCGACGCGGTTTTAACCCGTCCCGTAGCATCTTTGTAGAATCCCCTCGTCTTCAGGCAGGGGAGCAGTCAACAATTATATAGAATCAGTGTTAATCAACCCATCTTCCATCTCCGTAACATAGTCAGCAAACTTTTTAATGCGAGAATCGTGGGTGACAATAACTACAGTAGTCCCTTCTTTCTTTGCCAATTGACATAATAGATCAATAACCAGTTGTCCATTGTGGGAATCAAGAGCAGCAGTAGGTTCATCAGCCATAATCAGTGGAGGATTACCAGCTAAGGCGCGAGCAATGGCAATTCTTTGTTTTTGTCCTCCAGATAAGTTACCAGGTAGGCTATTTGCTTTATCGGCTAAACCAACCTTATCTAGTAAATTCAGAGATTGTTGGCGTGCTGGCTTACCTTTAATGCCTTTAATATTCAATGCTACTTCTACGTTCTCCGCCGCCGTTAATGCGGGAAATAGATTAAAACCCTGAAATATAAATCCTATGGTATCTCGCCTAAATTTAGATAAATTTTTACTAGACATGCTAGTAATATCTTTACCTAGCAAATGTACACTACCACTTGTGGGAGTTAAAATCCCTGCCAAAATTGATAGTAAAGTTGTTTTGCCTGATCCAGATGGTCCCATTAACAATTGAATTGCACCCTGAGGAATGTTTAAGTCTATTCCCTTAAGCGCCACAAAACTTGCAAGACCAGATTTATAAACCATTTTTATGTCTCTGGCTGCGATGGCACAGGTTTTCACTGTAGTTAATTCATCAATAGACTGAGAATATTTCCATTTGTGAATTCTAGAATTCTTTATCAATCTAACTTGAGAAGAGGTCATTTTAGTAAATATTTATTAGTTGTCAGTGATCAGTGATCAGTCTTACCACCTAAAATATGGAGCAGCCCTGTGATTGAATAATCCCCCTGAATTGACATTCATCCTGTGATCTAAGCCACTTCATCGCAACTGCGGTAGAGAGGTTTAAATTACAAAATGTTTTTATTCCCCAAAAATTTAGTTGGTTTTTCCCTCAAGGTGCGGCAGATACCAGATATAGTTTTCCCAGAATTGGTAATCAAAAATATATAGGGCTACGGGCAAGTAATAAGTGAACCATTGCGGTGGACGGTAAGCCATTGCGGTGGACGGGTTTCCCGGCATAAAGCAAGTGGCGCAACCCATAGGGGTTCCCCGGCATAAAGCAAGTGGCGCAACCCATAGGGGTTCCCCGGCATAAAGCAAATGGTGAACTCCGAAGGAGTAATAAGTTTACTGCTCATAGGTTTGGGTCTTCAATAATGTCCTAGCATAATTGCGTAGTGCCATAAAATCTAAAATCCGAAATGAACATTACATGAGATTGCTATAGGTTGGTAATGGTACTTAAATCACTCAGATCTATTTATAATTTTTGGTTATGAGAATAAGATTAATAATTAATGAAGATATTCATTCCATATTTGCGTCAATCGATAAAAAGTTAACTTTTGATCCATGAACGTAGCTATGCTTTAAAAACAATTGCCGGATCTACTCGGTTGACTTTTTGGATTGCGAATACAGCCGAACTCACACACATAAACAAAGTGATACCAAAAACACCAACAGCAGTAGTTGGTGTAATTAGTATAACGATACCCTGAGTAGCTAATGTCCATATTCCTAAACCCCAACACAATAACATTCCCGGAATATAGCCAATCACAGCCATCCACAAAGCCTGTTCCAAGATGATGCCATATATTACACTATTAGACGCACCCATCGCTTTGAGAGTTCCAAATTCCTTGATATGATCGGACACAGAGGAGTAAAGAATTTGACCAACAATAACTATTCCCACAACGACTCCTACCACTGCACCCAAGCCGAGAATAAATCCAATTCCGGTTCGTCTCTCCCAGAAATTTCGTACTTTTTGCACCATTTCAGTCTTAGTGAAAACACTAGTTCCCGGCAAAAATTTTCTTAGTCGCTTTTTCAGTTTTTGGATATCCTCACCTGGCTTGGCTTTAACTAACACAAAGGAGATGGGACTATTTAAACCCAAAGGTTCGGGAACAGATGCAGGTGGTTTACTAGTTTGTAAAGCCGGATCGACTTTTTCATAAATATTAGTGCATTTAAATTCTTCTGCCTGCAATTTACAGTTGACGCTGGAGGTAATGCGAGAATTAATATAGGCGTTGGCTGTTTCTAGGGAAGCAAATATAAATGAACCAGAAACTACAGATTGAGAATTTTGGGTAATACCCACTACCTGAGCGGATAGTGAACCAATTTTCGCGCGATCGCCAATTTTTCTCACCTGGAGAGAGTTTAATTTAGTTTTATCTACAATCACGGTGTAGGGATTTTTGAGGTCGCTGATACTACCCTGAGCCAGTTTACCTGGTGTAAACAATCTCTTACTGGGATTGAATCCAAATACCTTGACTATTGTTAAATTTCCATTGGGAACTAGCCATCTTACACTGCCTCTGATTAAGGCATCTGCCTGCTCTACTCCCTTGACTGTTCTAGCTTTGACAACATTATCAAACAAAATGGGTTCTGTTAACTCCAGATGTACTATTTGTTGTGAACTAACCCAAATATCAGCAGGAGAATTTGCTATTAATGATACAGTAGAACGAATTACTCCCTGAAATATCCCGGTTTGGATAGTAACAAGGCTAACAGCAAACATAATTCCTGCCTGTGCCACTAGAAAGCGAGGAATATCGACTAAAAGATTTTTGCGAGCAATAGACACCATTAAAACTAGTTAAAGAATCTAAATATCTAGATGAGCAGTATAACTGTGAGTTCCCCGATACATCCACCTGACTTTTTATGGGAAGTGCTAAAAAGGGGGTAGGGGATAGGGTGTAAGGTGTAGGAGGCAGAAGCTTGAAATTGAGACAGGTTTTGGGGTTTGGGTGTTAAGTAATGGGGAAATCCCATCTTTTTATATTGCAATCTGTGAATAACCTGAAAGTGGTCATAACCTTTGAGTAATACGTGATTTACGTCAGATGTAATCTAACACTCAAAGGGTAATTAAAACTTATTTCTCCCACACTCTCTGACTTTTCCACATACCGTGAAAAGTCAGATACATCCACTCAACCCGTGAATAGGAATAACAATGTTGTCTTTTGTTACCATAAATTTTAATTGTGTTAGCAAAAAAACCTAGTATCGTAGTTCTAACTTTTTTTAACTTTTAACTGTTGTGAGGAGTAATGGCAAATTTAGTATTACCACTATTGACAAATGTGGCAAAAATTGCGAAGGCAAATTTTATCCGCAAAACGCGCCAAGTAGATGTTTTTCAAGAGCGATTTTTGCGATCGCTACTTCAAGCTTATCAAGGGACAGAACTGGGTCAAAAATATAGGTTAAGGGATATTAAAACCATCGAGCAATTCCAAAATAGAATACCAATATTACCTTACAGTAGTTATGAACCATATGTTGAGCGAATTGCTGCTGGGGAAAGTAATGTTCTTACACCCGATCCAGTTGTCTATATCAATCTTACCAGTGGTTCTACGGGTAAACAGAAGTTAATTCCTGTGACAAATAAATCACGCCAAGTTTTAAGTCGTGCTAATCAGGTATGTATTGGATTTGCTGCGGATGCTGCCCAAAGGCGTGGTTCGTCACTTGGTAAAATGCTACTGACCAGTTCAGTACAATTAATGGGGCGAAGTAGTGCTGGTATTCCCTATGGTCCTGTGAGTGTTGGTGACTTACGCTTAAATCAACTCCTTTACAAACAAGTTTTTGCTCATCCCTACCAAGCTCTATTACCAGCAGATTCCCACACTCGTCATTACATGTGTTTGCTGTTTGCCTTAAGTAATCCCAATATGAGGATAATTGGGGCTAATTTTCCCGTGCTGGGTTTACAGTTAGCTCAATATTTGGAATCCTATGCAGAAGAGTTGATCCACGACTTAAAAACAGGGGAAATTACATCCAACCTGCAACTAGAACCAGAACTAAGAACACAACTACAACGGCAATTTTCAGCACAGCCAAACCGAGCAAGGAAACTTGAGGAAATTTTGCACAGTGAAGGCAAACTTACCCCTCATCTAGCATGGCAAAATCTCAGCTGTATAACTACAGCCCGTGGTGGTACCTCAAATTTTTATTTTGAACGCTTTCCCCGTTACTTTGGCGATACTCCCATATTTGGCGGTGTTTATGCCTCTGCGGAAGCGACGTTTGGTATTTATCAGGACTTTAACCATGACGGTGCCGTTTTATCAATTGATACTGGATTTTTTGAATTTATTCCTCCAGATCAATGGGATGTGGATCAACCCAAAACCCTTTTACCCCAGGAGGTAGAAGTAGGGCAATATTACCGGATTCTGGTAACAAACTATAATGGTTTTTACCGTTATGATATTGGCGATGTGGTTGAGGTGGTAGGTTTTTATCATCAGACACCTCTGTTGAGTTTCCGTCATCGAGTAGGAGGATTGTTATCTTCCACAACAGAGAAAACCAACGAATTTCATGCCACCCAAGTCATGCAGCAATTACAACAGGATTTTGAATTACCCCTAGAGAATTTCTGTATTACTCTCTCAGAGCAAGAGGTTCCAGCCCATTACTTATTAAATATTGAGCTAGTTCCTGGTTACACCCTCAACAATCCCCAGGAATTTTTAGCTCAGTTTGACCAAAAATTAAAACAAGCGAACATATCTTATGAAGATAAGCGACAAACTCGTCGGGTTCCATCCCCTAGATTGCGGATTTTAGCACCTGGAAGTTTTGCTCAACTTCGTCAGCGCCTTTTACAAAAAGGAATACCTGCTTCCCAGTTAAAATTCCCTCATATCAGTGAAAATCGCCAATTTCTGGCTGGACTGACAGTACAACAGGAAATTAGGTTACCTATGGATGAAGATGCCTTGGTATAGCATTAAATATCTAAATTAGGATATCATTTTTTTCCCACAGGAAAAGGTAGAAAATTTTCCCTAAACCAAGAACGTAATACTGTATGAGCAAGGACTGAGAGGTTAATAGCTAGAACATCGATTCAGTAATGCCACAATCCTTGGTTAGGTGAGAGGAGGGAGTGTGGGAAAATGGGCAAGAGGAGAGGAAGGGAAGAGGGAAAGAGCGGAGAAGGGAAGGAGGGAAGAAGAGTAATTTATACTCATCTTCCCATCACTCCCATACTCCATCACTCCCCACACTCCCCACACTCCCTTGTCTTCTCTATTCCTGAGTTCCGCGATGATACATAAATCCTTAGCAGTTTCGCTTGTACAAAAATGGGCTATACCACTTTTATTAATCTTGGTTACGATACGACAAATGGTACTTGCCCACACCGTAGGATTAAGTCCTTGGCATGGAGGAGGCTGGGGTATGTTTTCCTCTGTAGATAGGGATGAGAGACGCTTGATTCAGGTTTTGGGAACAGATAATCGAGGCAAATTAATCAAGATTGACTCCAAATCTCTCAAAAATCTGTTTTCAGATCAAGATTTGATTTTAATTAGGACTTTTCCCACAACATATTTGCTGGAAACAGTAGCTGACAAATTATTGGGTTCCCAATTAAATAAGTTTGAGAATCAAGGAGCTAAACAACCATCACTTAAAAATCTGCAAAAAGTCAAGATTCAAGTTTGGCGATTGCATCATGACCGAGAAAACAGTAGCATCCGATATAAAGTTTTGAGTCCAGGGGTGGAGGCTAAAAAAGATGATTTCTCAGGTTATTGATAGTTTTCGCCAAGCTTTTACGAAACTGATAGAGCAACCGAAATACCTGTTGATACTGCGATTAACATTACTATTAGTATTGTTACATGGACCTGATGAATTTACATTATCAAGATTGCCCGAAAAAATTTTCAGTGCCTTAATGCTTTTTATCCCGAATTTGCTGATTCAAAGATTCATGTGGTTGGCTCTTTGTACAGTTTTAATCATTAATAACATCAGGTTTTGGTTCCTTTATGTTAACCACGAATATCTAATTACTTATTGGTGTTTGGTTTGTCTATTAGCAATTTATAGCTCCAAGCCAGAGCAAATTATGATGTGGAATGCTAAACTCTTGCTTGGTTTATGTTTCTTTTTGTCAACAGTCTGGAAATTTATCTCTGGGGAGTATTTAGATGGTTCTTTTTTACACGCAACATTTTTACTAGATAAAAGATTGGAGATGGGAGCATCTCTGTTAGGAGGATTAGATTCAGAGGTTTTAACAACTAATCGTCAAGCATTTGCATCCATGCAAGCTAATGGCGTAATCAACGAGGAAGTAAAACTCATAACTAGTCCATTGATGAGTTACCTGAGCTTAGTTTTTTCCTACTGGACTTTATTGATTGAGGGTGTAATTAGTATGGCTTTTCTCTCTTCCATACCAAAGTGGTTGGGTAAAAATCGAGATTGGTTACTGATTTTATTTATTGTTACAACCTACCCTCTTATACCTGTATATAGTTTTGCAGCCATGCTATGTATACTTGGTTTAGCTCAATGTTCAATGAATGAGCAAAAGCAATTTAATACTTATCTTATGGTATGTTTACTAATTCCATTGTGGATGCCATTACCGCAAGCAATATTCAATTTAATTAGTTAAATAGAGAATGAAAAACTTAATTGATATCGTTGTTAAAAATTTAGAAAAAACTGTACTCAAAGATGCTTGGCTAGAAAATTTAGTTGGTAAATATTCTTTAATTGGTGACTCCGCTTTTTTTGATCCTCAACAATTTCCTTGGACGCAGGAACTAGAAGCTAATTGGACGGTGATTCGTCAAGAATTAGAACAAGTGCTTCAGGATGTGGACGAATTACCCAACTTTCAAGATATTTCTAAAAGACAGTATCGCATTGCCAATGATAATCTCTGGAAAACCTATTTTTTCTATGCTTTTGGCTTTAAAGCCACTAACAATTGTCAAAGATGTCCCCAGACAACAAAGCTCTTAGAAAAAATTCCGGGAATGAAGGTAGCATTTTTTTCTATCCTCGCTCCAGGGAAGCATATTCCTGAACATCGAGGTAAGCATAAAGGTATAATTCGCTATCACTTGGGTTTAATGATTCCAGAACCCCAATCTGCTTGTCGAATTCGTATTGCTGATAAAGTTGCTTATTGGGAAGAAGGCAAAAGTTTAATGTTTGACGATACTTTCTACCATGAAGCTTGGAACGAGACAGATGATTATCGTGTGGTTTTATTTCTAGATATTGCTAGACCTTTACGTTTTCCCCTTTCTCTTGTCAATTGGTTAGTGAATAACTTAATTGCTGCATCACCTATTATTCAAGAAGCGAAAACCAATCATGAGCAATGGGAGAAAAGATTTCAAGTAACAAGTAATAAATAATTGCTATATTTCCAGGTTCTCACGATAAATCTAAGGGTAAACCATCCTGAAATGCGAGTAACTTTCCCTCTGGAATAATTGTCCAAACTTCGTTATCAGTCAGGGGAGTAGTGGCAATTATAGCAACGCGATCGCTCTGTGTGGTTAACTCATTAAAATCTACAGTCACATCTTGATCAATCAAGTGAGCAGCAGCAAATGGGGCTTGGCGAACAATATAACAAAGCTTGGTGGAACAATGGGCAAAAAAGTATTCCCCATCAGAAATTAAGTAGTTAAAAGTACCTTGAGATGAAATTTTATCAGTAATTTCTCTTAGGATTGGGTAAAGCTCTTTGAGAGTTGGCTTTTCTTGGGGAAATTGTTGCCGCAAAGTTTCCAAAATTAAACAAAAAGCTTGTTCACTATCTGTGGTACCTACTGGCTGATAAAATTCCATTTTCGGCAGATGGAAACTGGGTAAATCCCCATTGTGAGCAAATACCCAATATCTACCCCAAATTTCTCGACGAAAAGGATGGCAATTTTCTAGGGAAATTTCCCCTTGGGTGGCTTTACGAATATGGGCAATTACATGGGTAGAGTGGATGGGGTAGTTTCGCACCAACTCTGCTATTGGCGATTTAACGGAAGGTTTGGCATCCACAAACATTCGACAACCCTTACCTTCAAAGAAAGTAATACCCCAACCATCTTTATGGTCATCAGTTTTACCGCCTCGTGCTGCAAAGCCTTCAAAAGAGAAACAAATATCTGTGGGTACATTACAGTTCATTCCTAGGAGTTGACACATAGATCTTGATGCTCTAACAGATGGAATAGTCCTGTTAGATTAAGATTACTTGAGAACTCATCGATCAAACTGACATGGTTGTTTCAATGTGATGATCTTTTTTGGTGAAAAAATACCCGCACTGCTGAAATAATCAAGATTATACCCAAAACTACTTTTAAAATTTGTCCGGGTACAACTCCTACCATTAACCCACCTAATAAAGCACCAATTGCAGAACCTATACCCATTGGTAAAACAGTATTCTTCAGGGGATGACTATAATCTAGAGGAGCTGCTACGGGAATCCGAAATACTCCCTTGCTGGCATATCTCAACACTCCTACTAATACCGTAGGTAAACTGATTAATAATGCTGATGTTCCTGCTGTTTTGACATCCGCACCAAAGGCAAAAATTAATGTGGGAATAATTATCTCTCCCCCAGCTACCCCCAATAAACTACTGACTAGTCCAATCAGCAGTCCAAAGCCAACTCCCGCAATTAACCATAATCCGAGGATATTGGGTAACAGTGCTGTTATTTCTGTGGGTAAAAATCCCTCAATAATTAAAGTTGTGCCAATTATTACCAACAAATATAAAATAATTTGCTCCAATTGGCGATTAGATAACCTATGAGCGATCGCAGTTCCCACAAAAGCTGTAATTACTGCCCCTACAATCAAAGATAAAACAGCAGGTAAAAATGGTATGACGGGTGTAAAAGAAAGGGTTGTCCCTCGAATGGGTATAGCCGCAGCTATGGTGACCAAACTGACAGCTAAATTGAGATAAATCGCTTCTCGAGCTGAATATTTGAGGGAACCGACCAATACTGGTAATCTAAATTCCGCACCTCCCAAGCCCATTAACCCACCTAATAATCCAATGGGTACGGCATAAAGAAAAGCAATACGACGATGATTTTGCCAGCTATGTTTGGACATTTTTGGTAGAGACATGGGAAGTGTAGATGCAGTAACGAAAATTTGCCTTAGTTCAAAGCCTAGTTTTAAGGTGATTTCCGGCAATGAATATACCACTCATAATTAAGGAATGGTGAGGCGTAGGTTGGGTTGAGGGACGAAACCCAACATTATCGAGTTTTAATACACACCCTAGTTCCTGCTATTCAAAATCCGAAAATTGCGAGCCTGTTTTTCCAATCTACTAGCCAAGCGATCGCAAACCTGGTTGCATAATTCAAAAATCATTTCATCCTCCACTCGGTAGTAAGCAGAAGTGCCTTCACTACGTCTACTGAGGATACCTGCTTGCCACATGACTTTTAAATGCTTAGAGACGTTAGCCTGAGACGTTTGTGTTGCCTCTACCAACTCTTGTACGCATTTTTCTTCATCTCGTAGTAGATGCAACAGCCTTAAGCGCATGGGCTCACTTAGCAGGCTAAAATATTCCGCAACTTGTTGCACCACTTCTGTTGGTACAGGCAACGCTTGTTTCATTAGGATTAATCCGCAAGAACTGACATCTTTTAAGTGACTAGGTGTCTGTATATATAGATTAATACTTAATCGGGGTTTATTCGCATCAAAGGTTGACCATATTCTACGGCTTCGCCATTTTCTACCAAAATTTCCATTACTTGTCCGGATACTTCAGCTTCAATTTCGTTCATCAGTTTCATCGCTTCGATGATGCATACTGTTTGATCGCTACGCACCCGATCGCCCACTTCTACAAATGCTGATTCTCCTGGTGCTGGAGCACGATAAAAGGTTCCCACCATAGGGGATGGGACTTCAACTAATTTTGCATTATTAGAGCTAGCTGATGATGGCTGATTAGCGCCATTACTGACCTTATCTGCATCTAAACCATTGCCGGTATCTGAGGTGGGTATAGAAGTTCCTGGAGAAACTGGAATACCCGAACCTACCACACTAGTTAACGGGGATTGTGATATTGACTGTTGTGGGTGATGGGAAGTCACAGTTTTGCGAACTGTAATTTCAAAGTCATCACCTTTAAGGATTAATTCTGCAATATCAGTATTTGCAATAGTGACCAGTAGTTGGCGAATTTCATTAAAGTCGAATGACACTGTTTTTATGACCTCATGAAATGTATGTATTAAATAAATTTATCTACAAATTGTAGAACGGAAAATGGATCAAGAGAGAATAACCCTCTGTGTATTAGTTGAGGTTCTCTAAGGAGTGTGTTTTCCACTCCCGCACTGGCAAGCAACAAGTCAAGTTGAATCTTTCCTGATGCTTACTCTGTGCAGCTAACTTATTTGGGTACAGGTAATAAGCCAAATTTCTGCTTAGTTCTTTTGAGAATAAAGAAAATTGATATCTCGGAACCAAGATGCAAATCTAGTCCTTTTCCCGACCAAGGTAAGTATCGTTACGGGTATCGATTTTAATGCGTTCTCCTTTGGAGATAAATAAAGGAACCATTACTTGAGCTCCTGTTTCTACCACAGCAGGTTTGTTGCCACCTGTAGCAGTATCACCTTTAACACCAGGATCTGTTTCTATAACTTCTAGAACTACGGAATTTGGTAATTCTACTTCCAATATCTGGTCTTCCCAACGAACAACATTAGCTTCCATCCCTTCTTTGATATATTTGACGCGATCGCCAATCTGTGCCTTAGTCAATCTACTTTCTTCATAGGTTTCCATATCCATAAAGACGAAATCATCTCCTTCTTTATAGGTATGTTGCATGACAATTTTTTCTAGAGTCGCTTGTGGAACCGTCTCTCCAGCCCGGAAGGTTTTTTCCACCACGTTCCCTGTCTGGACATTTTTTAACTTTGTCCGCACAAAGGCGGCTCCTTTTCCTGGTTTGACGTGGAGAAATTCCACTACACGCCATACAGATCCATCGATTACAATTGAGACACCAGGTCGAAAGTCATTACTGGAAATCATGAAGCTTTAATTTTTTGGAAGACAATCGGCATTCATTGTACCCTTCAAAAGGAATAATTAGTCATTAGTTATTAGTTATTTAGTTTGTCACTAGAACAATAAACAGAAAAATAAGATTATCATCAGCATTCAATGCCAATTTATAGAATTTCTTAATGAAGTAACTATCTTTGAGGAAGAGAGAAAGAGGACTGAAGAGGCAGGGGAGCAGGGAGCAGGGAGCAGGGGGAGTGTGGGAAGACGGGAAAGAGAGAAGGAGGGAAAGAGGGGAAGAGGGAAGGAGTGTAAAGATAAAAAATCTTAACTCCCAACCATCAACCGTCAACCATCAACCCTCACTCCCTCACTCCCTCACTCTTCCACTCTCCCACTCCCTCATCCCCAGGCTAGATTGATTTAAAAGCTGAAGGTGGTTCTGAGGACACCCATAACAACATCATCGTTATCGCTATTATGGTCTGGTGCTGTCAGCCAAATTACTCCTGGAGTAATGGCTATGTTGTCATTAATCTGATACTGGTAAAAGGCTTCGATGTGTAGAGAAGTATCATCATCTTCGTCAATTTCATTAATACTCGAATTTGTGACTTTTGGCTCCATGCCCACAATTATGCCAGCTAAGTTACCTTTTTTACCCAGGTCGGGAAATCCCAGGGTCACAGCCCAGTTCCATATATCCGCATCTCCTCGATCAATTACACCACCTCTGGTGGAAAGATTTTGTGCATTGGTATAACCAACCCATCCCCCGAGGACAAATTGATCACTCAGTTTAAAAGATGCTTCTATGCCATAGGAATTGCTGGAAACGGGAATCGAAACAGTATCTGCACTATTCGTGATATTTTGTACAATTCCCCCTAAAAATGTCCGAGGATTTGCCCGGTTGCTACCTGTAGTTAATTCCTGGTTGTAAGCATTAATATAAGTTAGACCAATGGTCAAGCGATCGCTCGGTTTAAAGGTCAGTTGGGCTAAAGCACCGTAACCACCATTAAACAAGCCATTACCATCACTGGGATCGTTAGGAGAGTTTGCCAAATATCCCAAACTCAATTCCAATCGCTCACCGAATTGCCGAGTTACCCCCACACCAGCACCATCCATTTGATAGTAAATGGAATTTCTGGTACCAAAGTTAGATAAAGCACCAGCCCCACCGTCTCCATCAAAAATATTGACTGTGTCTGCAACGTCATCTGCTGCACCGCCAGTGGCGATCGCAATTATCTGAGTGGCTTCACCTAGGGGAAATTGATAATACAAGGCATCTAAACCAATATCTGTATTACCATCCTCTCCAGCGAAGGAAAAACTCCCTTCTGGAGTCCCAATGTCTGGATCAACAATATTATTCGCTGCTAACCTAGTAAATAAAGTGTCTTTTCCTGTGAAGCTGGTGACAAACTCGATGCGAGTCCGAGCCGCAAAAGTCGTATTATCACTATTATTGGTATCCCCTGACAGTACATCGGTGAAAGCTGCAACCACCTCTCCTTGCAGCTTGGTGGTGGTGGAAAATTGATTTGCTTCTAATTCTGCGGTTCTCGCTTCTAAGGAATCCACACGTCCCCTTAATGTGGCTAATTCCGCCGAAAATTCTTCTTGTAATCTTTGTAATGTGGCTAAATCTTCTTTGGTGACTAAATCTGCTGTTGCAGTGGCAATTAGTTCATTTACCCTCTCCAAACAAGCATTTAAACCCGCCGCGAACTCATACCGCGTCATGGCTCGATTGCCACGATAAGTGCCATTGGGATACCCTGCAATGCAACCATATCTTTCTACCAAGGATTGCAAGGCTTGAAATGCCCAGTCTGTAGGCTGTACGTCTGACAACTGAGATACGGAAGTTACTTGAGCTATTTTCTGTCCCTGACTTTTGTTTTGAGGTGCACTTCCTCTCATGTCTGTGGAAGTTGGGACTTCTTTTGCCACAGCACCCATAATCCCCACAGAGAAGGCCATCCCTACTGCTGTGGAACTAATAAGCATTCCATCCCATAAATATTTCATCATCTCTCTCACACTACTTTCTTGCTTTTATCCTGCAAATTTATTATTTAGGTATTCTCAACTGTTTTCTAGTCTTTAGCAAGTGATTTTGATAAAAAATAATGTTCTTATGACATTTATCAGGAGGTGGACATAATTGAAATTATTAGGGAACAAGGCTTACGCTCTTGTTCTTGATAAAATTATTTCCGCCATTCTCCTTAGCTATTTTGAACAGAAATCCTAAATTTTTAATCTAAGGTGTAATTTATACATTTAGTCTAATGATATTAAGTATCAATAAATTGTAATTTCATGAGAATGAGACTCATTCTTATAATATACCAAGACTAAGAATAAACTTCAGTTTCATTATTCAAGTGTTGAGAAAAAATTACGACGGGGCAAATTTGCCGAGTTAATCAGCTGGGAAGAAATAGGAACCGGTTGCTAAGTCCATTATTTTCCTTGCTTTAATTAGCATAGGTTTGGGGATTCAACAATGTCCGCTCCCTGATTACGTAGTGCTATATATCCTGATGGGCAGGTAATGCCTTAAAGCAGGATACAATTTAGGAAACTTCACCCACATAGAAAAAAGTTTTGCACCTATTGGGCAGTCCGATCAGTTATTCTAAATATCGAACTATTGCTATTTACCTCCAACCTCAACTTGGCAAAGTTGACTGGAAACGAGAGAATAAAATTACATTGCCCTGAAAAAATTTGTGAATAACGTCCGTACTGTCTCTGATACGAAACGAACCTTCTACACCCTTCATTCCCGACCGATAAATACAATTTATCGCCGGGTAGTAGAAGAGTTGATGGTAGAAATGCATCTGCTGTCTGTTAATGTAGATTTTAACTACAACCCAATTTATGCTTTGGGCGTAGTCACCACCTTTGAGCGTTTTATGGCAGGTTATCAGCCAGAACAGGATAAAGAGTCCATTTTTAATTCCCTTCTCAAGGCTGTGGAGGTAAATCCAGATACTTATCAACAAGATGCTCAACGCTTGCAAGCTGTGGCGAATGATTTGCCTATTGCCGATTTAATTAGCTGGTTAAGTCAAAGCACTCATTTAGATAGAGATACTGAACTGCAAAATACTTTACAAGCGATCGCCAATAATTCCAACTTTAAATACAGCCGTTTATTTGCCATTGGTTTGTATAGTTTATTAGAATCTGCCGATCCAGAATTCGTTAAAGATGAAAAGCAGCTGAATGAAACACTTAAAACTATTGGGGATGGCTTGAGTATATCTGATGATAAGCTCACCAAAGATTTGGAGTTATATCGCTCCAATCTAGATAAAATGACCCAAGCTCTAATTGTCATGGCGGATATGGTGGCTGCTGATCGCAAAAAACGGGAACAACGCAATCAAACATCAGATAGTGCAGCAGTTCCCCCACCATCTGAGAACGAATAACTGGGAGTGAGGGGTTAAGAAATCACAATTCTTGACACTCCCACGGTTACGCTAGGCGATCAACCGTGGGATTCTTTCGTCATAGGGAACCCAATGGTTTTACCCTCAGAAAGCATCTTCACCGTACCTGAGACTGAACCCGCTTCAGAGTTTGCACACAAACAAGAGTAAGAACACCTCTGACCGAATCCGGATTCCCGATTCCCCACTCCCCATTTTCCAGCTAGTCTCTCATATACTTTTGTACACAACCAAAGATGAAAATACTTCTTCCCTATTCCCCAACCCCTAACACCTAAACTCCATTTTCTAGCTAGACTCCCAGTAATTTGTAAATTAAACCACTGATCAAAGAGAGCGCAAACGCCCCCATAATGGCGCTCCAAATACCAAATCGGAGACGAAATCCTTCAACTAACCAAGCAGCAAGACCAAAACAGACTACAGCAATAATAAATGTGAACAAACTTGACAACAAATCAAAAGTAACCAGGTTGGGAATTGAAAAAAATAATTTTAAAGCTGGTCTGACGAATGCGGTAACAATTCCCAATACAGCTGCCGAAATAAAGGCTTTACCTGGAGAATCAATTTCTACTCCCAAAGGTAATTTGCTAATAATGTATAGACTGACAGCTGTTACAACCCAGGCGATTAACAAGGCTCCAATATTCATTAGCCAAAACCCCTGAAACTTGAATGACTATTTACAAAATACTACGTCATCAAAAATTAAATAACGTATTCAGATACTAAGTTGATGGCATCGACTTTAGTACATTCTGAACTGCCATAAATCCCTTTATCTGTGATTCCTAATTAACTGGTGAACAAGAACTACCTTAGATATTATTGTTCGTTAAAAAAACAGTAGTCAGTCAGGATCAGTTAAGGAAAATTTGGCGATCGCTACAACTTTAGTATTTACCCGTAACTTAGCAGGAATTTCATTTATAAGGGAAATTTATTTTATATATCTTTATGTTTGCAATATTCAGGGAGAAATGGAGCAAGGGGGAGCAAGGGGATGATGGGGTGATGTGTTTTGGCTCCTTATTCCCTCATCTCCCCTGTTCCCTAGTCACCTACTCTTTGCCCTTCAACTTCCAGGTTTTGGATTGACTGGGACTTTTTGGGGTTGACTAGGTGCAGTTGGTGGTACGGGAGCTTGATTATTTAATGGTGGTAAATTGAAATTGGAGCTATCTGGGGACAGATTGTTTGGAGTAGGATTATTTGGTATAGGTGTATTAGATGGAGAGTTATTAGTAGCTCCTGCAGGACCAGGAATTATTCCCAAAGCGACGCGCCCGCCTCCAACTTCCCTTAATATATCTAATGTTTCAATCACATCATTGTACGTAGCAGAACGAGAAGCATTTAATACTAATACGCCTTGAGGATTTTGTTCCAGATATTGTTTTAATTTGTTTGCTAACTTTTCTTTATTCACAGGCTCTTTTTCCACAAAGGTCTGACCAATTGCGTCTATGGAGACAGGTAAGATATTGCGTTTATTTGGTTCTAAATTAACCTGAGCAGAAGTTCCTGTTTTTGCTTTGGGTAAGTCTATATTAATTGCTTGTTGACGAGTAAATTGCAAGGCTGCTAGTAAAAAAAATGTGAGTATACAAAAAACAACATCAATTAGAGGAAGAACTTGAATTTGTACGCCTTCAACAGAATTTTGCAGATTAATTTTCATGATTTCCCTCTCACACCGTATATCAAGATTTAATTTCTGATTAATTATCAAGCCCTAAGGTATCAGAATCTTCTTCTTCCCTGTTCTCAGACAAGTTGTTTGGATTTTGTTCGCTGTAATTAATAAATTGATTTTCTGTAGATTCTGTGGTCATAACATCAGAAACATCCATCTCTTTGGTGGTAGATTGTTGAGGGTTGACCCCAAAAGCATTTGTCTCTCTACTATTGCGATATTCTGGTGGTGATTGTCTATACTGCAATTCTAACTCGTTACCGGCTCTGCGAAAAACTTTAACTTGGTTAAACACAAAACTTTGGAATAAACGATAAAATACCAAAGTGAAGATAGCTACAACTAGCCCTGCAGCAGTACTAATCAGAGATTCCCCAATTCCAGTAGTTACCCCCGCAGCAGCTTGAGTACCCAAATCCCCAATCCGGATGGCACGCAAAGAAGTAATTAGACCTAAAACTGTACCTAATAATCCTAAGAGAGGAGATAAAGCAATCACTACTTCTAATAGCTTTTCCCCCCGGCGCATTCCAGCTAACTCCTCTTCGGCTGTAGACTCTAATGCTAGTCGGAAAGTTTCTGCATCTTTAGATGATAGCTTTAAAGGAGCATAAAGAAATCTACCAATAGGTTGATCTGTTGCCCGTTTAGCTATATCTTTAGCGATTTCCCAATGATCTTCAGCTGCTTCCAAAACGCGATCAACCGTTGCCCTCTCTTGACTTAAAATGCGTAACCAAAACCACAATCTTTCAAAAATAACGCTCAAAGATAAAATTGATAGGGCTAACAGGGGCCACATTGCAGGACCACCTTTTTGAAATGTTTCTAATATATCCACAGTTGTAACTCTCCTCTATCCATTGCTGATGCAAAAATCCCTAAGTACCTGACTTTTGAGTTAAACGCACTATTTTTATTATTGTGGAAATACCAATAGTTAGGGAATAGCTTCAGGTTATATTGGTAGCATTTTCCAGAGCGATTAGTGCGGTTATTCCCACAGGAAGTTTAGGGCATAATTTGCCAAAATTAAAGATAACTAGAGGTTAATGTCATGAAGTTTTCTATTCAATCTATTTACGCATGGTATCGTAATTTGCTCCGTCATCCTAAGTATCGGTGGTGGGTAATTTTAGGAACTATGGTGTATTTAATTAGTCCTATTGACATCGCCCCTGACGTAATTCCTATTTTAGGACAAGTGGATGATGTGTTTTTATTAACATTATTGGTGACTGAAGTTTCTACTTTAGTAATTGATAGTTTTAAATCACGCCAAGGTCAATCCACTGGGGAAGCTGTAGCTAATGCGACTGCTGAAGTCGATACATCTACAGGTAATACTGTTGATGTTGATGCTGTATCTGTAAAGTAATATTAAGCCATATTTACCATTAGCCCTGTTTGTGCGGAACGTCTAGCGGCATCAGCAACTTTCAGGGTATACAAACTTGCTTGAGGGGTAATATATAAGGGAGTTTTACGAATCAGGTGTTCTAAAACCATCCCTGTATCTTTAGCAAATAAGCCCCGGCGACTGGCAATTTCTATGGGGATGCTTTTTTCTGGCTGCAATAAAGCTCCTGTCTCACCATTGATAATAATCCCTCCATTTGCGCCATGAACTTCAAATTTACGTTCACTGTGCCACAGAGTTTCCCCTTTACCATAGGTTATTTGCCCTAATAATCCACTTTCAAATTGCAATTGGGCAACACAGATGCAGCTTTGGTAATATTCCCTATCTATTGGCCAAAATCGGGTGTGACAATTAACCGTCAAAACTTGACCAAACAAATCTACCAGACGATGGACGCGAGAAAGGGCAGCCATCAAAGGAAAACCGAACATTTGGTGATGGTAACTCCATTTACGGGGTGATGGTAACTGGGATTTGATGGTGCTGTAACGAGCATAAAATAGTTGACCGATATGAGGTAAATTTTGTTTTAAAGCTTGATGAACTCCTCCTAGCATTTCAATATGTTCCACATGGAGAAGTCTTTTTTGGGTTTCAGCAAGAGTTATAATTTCCTCAGCTTCCCCTACATCTAGAGCTAGAGGATACTCAACAATTACGTGTTTATTCTGAGAAAGAGCTGCTTTAGCGATCGCTCCATGATCTCGATTAATAGTAGAGATAATGACTAAATCAATGTCTGCTAGGTTAACTAGCTCCTCCCAAGTTGCGATCGCTGTACAATTAAATTCTTGGGCAAAGGCAATAGTTTTTTCGGGAGAATGGCCGCAAACAGCCACGAGTTGAGCTTTAACGGCAATTTCATCACTGTGTAATGCCTTTGCCCTTGTTTTCGCTGCATATCCAATACCAACTAAACCGACCCTAATTTTTGAACCTTTATATGGTGTCGTAGATGTATACATATAGTCCTATGGGCAAGTAATAAGTGAACCATTGCGGTGGACGGTAAGCCATTGCGGTGGACGGGTTTCCCGGCATAAAGCAAGTGGCGCAACCCATAGGGGTTCCCCGGCATAAAGCAAATGGTGAACTCCGAAGGAGTAATAAGTTTACTGCTCATGGGTTTGGGAGTGCAACAATGTCCGCGCCCTAATTGCGTAGTTATATAAATATAAAATTTTTGCACTCAAGAATCACAACGAAGAAGCCGAGATGATTGATTGGTAAAATAGGTTTTTCCAAAGATAACTATAACTATTTTTGATGATGTAGGGATTTACAGCCTTTTTTCAATAAAAAAAACTTATCTATATTCAGGAACTAAATTTCATTACTAATCCTTGGTCAATCAGAGCGATTTTCTAGTTGCATCCGGCTATTTTTCTCGTAGTATCAGAATTGAAGCAAATTTTAATGAACGGCTCATCAATCAGATATGCCGTGGTAATTGCTTGAAGATAGCTTAATACTGCATACTGCCGCTGGCAAAAGAGAGGAAAATAAAATGGCAACTTACAAAGTAACACTCATCAACGAAAATGAAGGTTTAAACAAAACTATTGAAGTCGATAGCGAGACCTACATTTTAGATGCAGCAGAAGACGAAGGTCTGGATCTGCCTTATTCCTGCCGTGCTGGTGCTTGTTCCACATGTGCTGGTAAAGTCACAGCTGGTACTGTTGATCAATCCGACCAATCTTTCTTAGATGATGACCAAATCGAAAAAGGATATGTATTAACCTGCGTTGCTTATCCAAGCTCTGATTGCACCATCTTAACTCACCAAGAGGAAGAACTCTACTAGAAATGTTCCCAGCACCTAAAAACTTTCTCTTACCAGAGTCACCAAGAGTTAATAAATAGGTGCATGAAACAGTAGAGGAAACAGATTCACATAAATAGCTTCTGCTCTGTGTATTCTGTTTGCTAAAACAATGATTTAGCAAAAAATATATATAACTTAGATTTAGTTTAAAGCAGGAACAAATAATTAATGTTCCTGCCTTAACTTAAATTCACTGTTTCTGGATTTCACTCAGTGGGTTAATTTGAGTACCCGGATAATAAAACTGGAGAATTTCCTGGCTTGACCAACCTAGTTTAGCTAAGTTTTGGGCTCCAGTTTGGCTTAAACCAACTCCATGTCCTAATCCTCCACCAATAAAAGCATATCCCCATAATCCAGGTTTACCTTTGTTTAGGGGTTGTAGATAAAATAAAGTACTTTTAGGGGCAAAGAAGGCACTGCGAACTTCATCTTTGTGTAAATGAAAAGTGCCAATGTCAGTTTTGACTGCTAGTTTGAGAATGCGTCCTCCTTGACTGCGCTCCACTACCTGCATTCCTCGCAGTTTTTTAAATTTGGCATAGGGACTATTTTTAACCTTCATAAACTTTTGCAAGCCTTTGGTAATATTTTCGATCTTGCTTTCCCTACGCCAACGGAACATACTCCACTCGCTTTCATTGAATCCTTTTTTTATACTGATAAATCGTCGGAAGTTCTTTTCTGAAGACAAACTATTGGTAGATAAGTCCCAAATATTACTAGGAGCATCCACAACTGGTTTTAAATAAGGTCGGTCTTCCCCTTCCCACACATTACTAAAAGCAGCTGTTACTCCCCCAGTAGTGGAAGCGTATAAGGCATCTACTAATTGATTCTCATAGGTTAATACCATACCTTTAGTAGTAGCGATCGCTTGATCCGTACTACTGGAAGTTCCATATAGTCCATAGTAAACCTGACAGTGAGTATCCGCGCATAATTCATACCCATCAACTTCAAACCTACGTAAATTCCTCAGAGCATAAGTCCGGGCAATGATGGTCTGTGCTTCTAGGGATGCCATGGGGGCATTGGTACCGATCTCATAGGGTACAACCCCCCGCAAATATGTTTCTAAGGGTACATGGTTGACTAGGGTGTAATTACCATAAGCGTTTGGTTGAATTGCCAATTTACCACCATAAAGACGAGGGTTTTTTACCTTCTTCCCTTGTCTAACAAAAATTAAATTTTTACCACTACTAATTTTTAAGCGATCGCGGTTGTAGCGATAACCATTGACTACCCAACTGACTAAGGGTACTTGTTTTAAAATTTTACTATCTATATATGATGTTTTTTGACCAGCAGCTTGCACACTTTCCAGTAAAAACCGTCTGAGTAAAGGACTATTGTAAACATCCCTTTTTGCCCATACTTGCCAGCGTTCCGGTTGGGCTATTTCTACCTCAATCCCTTGTTCACGCCATTTTTTCGCATTATCTTCAGCAGTTTCAAAGGTACGGAAAGTTCCTAGAACGACCCTTTCGTCTAATACTGGTTTAGATAAAGTTTGTTTACCAATTTCTAACTGCACCGGATTAGCCGTAACTAACCTTTTTCGTCCATTACCTTGTTTAAATTCCAATTGCAAGCGATCGCCTTTAGCCGGTAGTAATTGTAATTTGTCCTTGACTTGACTGCCAAATCGCTGCACTATACCGATCTTCAGCTCCACATCTGATTGTTTTGCCCCTAGACTTGGTGCCCCCACCAACCCAAACCAACAGAAAATTGCGATCGCAGTGCCAGAAAAAGACCTGAACGGGATATTCATGAAAATATATTCTACTAACAGTGCTAAATATTGATGTAGCTTAAGTGTGGCGTTTTCCCCATAATAGCACTGTGTTTTTGGATTTAGTTGCTAAATAAACTCATAATGAGTATGATTTATTTAAGGATAAAATACTACAGTTTAAGGAGGAGCTGTGATGGTCAGGGTAGAACAAATTCCATTACACCAAATTCGGCGACCCTTACCAAGGCAAAACGATCCGCACAAGGTGGAAGCCTTAATGGAATCCATTAGGGAAATTGGACAACAAGAACCCATTGATGTTTTAGAAGTAGATGGGCAATACTACGGATTTTCAGGATGTCATCGCTATGAAGCTTGTCAGCGTTTAGGTAAAGAAACTATCCTCGCCAGAATTAGGAAAGCACCCAAAAGTGTATTGAGAATGCACTTAGCATAGTAGTTATTTAATGTAATTAATTTCTTTTAAATTTAAGCACCAATTAGGAGTAGATTATGGCAAGTCAGACAGGAGCATCTCTACCCGTCAACATCGGCATTGAAGAACGGGAGCGTAGGGAAATAGCCGAAGGACTATCTCGTTTGTTAGCAGACACCTATTCTTTGTATCTAAAAACTCACAATTTTCATTGGAACGTAACAGGACCAATGTTTCAGACATTGCACTTAATGTTTGAAACCCAGTATACAGAGTTAGCTTTAGCTGTAGATTTAGTGGCTGAAAGAATTCGCTCACTAGGCTATCCCGCACCGGGAACCTATGGCGAATATGCCCAGCTAACCTCCATTCCGGAAACTCCAGGGGTTCCCAAAGCCAAAGAAATGATCCGTTTATTGGTGGAAGGACAAGAAGCCGTAGTCCGAACAGCCCGTTCTATCTTTCCCGCAGTAGAAAGAGCTAACGATGAACCCACAGCAGATTTATTGACTCAACGAATGCAAGTACATGAAAAAACTGCTTGGATGTTGAGGAGTTTACTGGAAGAATAAAGATGAGGGGAGAGGGGATGAAGTAAAAATTGGATCAGGAATAGATTGTGTGAGATTTGTTTCTCTTCATTCCCTTGCTTCCCTGGTTGGTAAATCTTCAATTTGCAAAATGTCCAACACTGATTTTACTCAAAGGTTACGGGAGTTAATGCAACAAGTGGGTGTTGCGAGTTTCAGAGAACTGAGTCGTAAATCTGGCATTTCTGAACGTCAAATATTACAGCTGCGACGGGGAAAGATAGAGAAAATGCGCTTAGATCCCTTATTGCAGCTATCTTCAGTATTGAATATATCATTGAGTGAATTAGTGGATAATTTTTCTGGGGTCAAATTGGAGAATGGTACAAAATCAGCAAATCCAGAATTATTACAACAGATAGCAGATTTACAAACCGAGTACCAGCGATCGCAACAGCAATTAGCCCAACAGCAAGAATTATTACAACAAGAATTCCAGCAATCCATATTGCAAATACTGGAGTCTTTATTTTTACAGTTCCCTACAGCCGCATATAAGGCTCAGGAGAATCCCCAACTACCAGCAGTTAAAATTATACCTTTGGTGCAAAAACCCTTAGATCAGCTATTACAAGCCTGGGGAATGGAAGCGATTGCTGTTGTGGGAGCAGAAGTACCATATAATCCCCAAAAGCATCAATTAATGGATGGCACTTTAGCACCGGGAGAGATAGTTAAGGTACGTTACACTGGCTACAGAAAAGGTAATAAATTACTCTATCGAGCCAAGGTAAGTCCTGTCTAATGCCGTAGGCGAGGAAGGAAGACATGGAGGAAACAAGCAAAATATTGCATGAGTTTGATACAATAAGTTTGGTTAACTTCACCCGTATCGGTGCCTGATTTTACCTATCCAAGTCGGGAGGGACACGCGCCTGACTTAAAACTGCGGTAGTGGGAAACAATTGGAGTACCACGAACGAATTTTTGGAAGGAGTAATCCGCCAGAAGCCTACACTGACTCGAACAGAAGTGTAGGAGTGTCACTGAATAAGAGTTGGGGCTGACTTGTGTTCAGAGTTGTAGATCATAATCATTAAGATTGTATAATGATTGTCTTTGGGAAAAGCCAAACTGAAAATTATGAATATTATTTATGGATCAAGATAAAACTCAAGTTATTAAACCAAGTGGGATTTTAGATGCAACTACATCACAAGAGTTGCGATCGCAAATTACCGAATGTGTTGACAATGGAATCAAAATAATCTTGGTAGATTTTGCAGATGTGACTTTTATGGATAGCTCTGGATTGGGGGCTTTAGTGTTAGCATTTAAAGGATTGCGAGCAGCCGAGAACCAACTATTTATTTGCTCTGTGAATGAACAAATTAAAATATTGTTTGAACTTACTGGTATGGATAAGGTATTTACAATATTTGCCAATCAAGATCAATTTTATCAATCAGTACTTTCTCGCAGTTAATTAAACTGCATTTTTAGTATAGATAAATCATCTTCAAAAGATGGTTTTAAATTAGAATGAATTAAGAATCTAATAACTTGTTCTAGTTGACAATTAGAATTTTTCGATAGGTCTATCAGGGTCTGAATAAAAGCATCTAAACCCCAAATATTTCCATCTGATTTGGTAATTTCATAAGCACCGTCACTAAAAATATACAGACTACTGTCTTTTTCTATTTTACAAGTAGCATCAGTATATTGTGCACCGGAGAACATTCCAATAGGCATACCAGGAGTTCTTAATCGATGTACCAAAGGAAAATTATCAGTATCAGAAAATAATATCGCTGGTGGATGACCTGCACTAGCATAAACTAATTTTTGTTGAGATAAGTGATAAACACCATACCAGATAGTGAAATATTTATCATTCTGATAATTCATCGGGAAAGTTTCATTGAGAGCTGTTAATACCTCACTTGGTTGATAATAATTTAACCCTTTTAATGCCCGCGATCGCAATAAATTAAAAACAGAAATAGCTAAAAGAGTGGCTCTCAATCCATGTCCAGCAGTATCGAGAAGATAAATGGCTAAATATTCTGAATCCAACCAGTAATAATCAAAACAATCACCACCCAACTGTCGAGAAGGAATAAACCGAAAATCAATCTTTAATGGAGATTTCATTGGCGGTGGTAACAGAGACATGACGTAATCTGCTGCTTCCGTCAATTCTGTTTCTAAAAGTTTCTTTTGGTTTTGCAGATCCTGGCTTAATTGATGCAAACGTAATCCAGCTCTAACTCTAGCTCGTAACTCATTTTTTTCTATTGGTTTAGTGATAAAATCATCAGCACCAGCATCCAATCCTTTAACACGATCAGCAATGGAATCTAAGGATGTTAACAGAATAAAAAAGGTAGTAGATAAATAAGGGACATTCTTGATATAACGACATACGTCAATTCCAGTTAACCCTGGCATCATCCAATCACAAATAATCATTGCTGGTGGAGAAGCAATTGCGGCTTCTATGCCATCTTTACCATTACTAACAGCAATGACTTCATACCCCTCCTTTTCCAGCATTCTTTTGAGCAGTATTTGGACTGCCATATCATCATCAATAACGAGAATTTTAAACATATAAATTAGGTAAATCGGTATTAATAAAGATAATGGGAAAGGGATTATGATGGGTTATTTTTCATTTGTGTTCTGATGTCCAATAATATTTTTTCTATATTTTATCTATCCTACATTTCTAGCTCTGAAATTGGATTGAGCCACAAAATCATAGTAGATTTTAACTTATTTAAATCGCGATATACTTCTTGCTTAAACCATTGTCCTATAGCATCTAAAGGATTAAATTCCCTACCTGGTTTCCAACTTACATCTTGACCTATAGGTGTCAGATGGCTCCCTTGTAAAGTTTGCGCTGTTACCATACCTGGAAACCGTTTATCTAGTATTTCCCTTAAAGTCGTTGACTGATCTATGGTGTCGTTACTAAATTTTACTAATAGGTTGCGACGGACATTGTAATTTTCTTGCACAAGTTTGTTTGTTTCCTGGGGAGTAGGGATAAATTCAATCTCCAGTGTAGAGTTTAATTGTTCTACCAGGGGAATAGCATCACTAGCTGCATAGTTATTGAATGATATCAGGATATTACCAGCCCTATTCACAGAGAAAAGGCTACCAATAAGTAAGTGCAGTTTACAACCCATACTGTGTCCCACACCGTAAATAGGAAGATAGCCTTTACCAATGATGGATCTATCCTCCAAGCGTACCAAAGCCCTTTCAAAGTTCAGCAGAACTTGCTTCGCAATCGTAATATGATCCAGAGTGTTTACAAATGAAGTCGCAATGACAATAAACCCCTTCGCCGCGAGGTATTCTAATAACAAGCGATAGGTGACATGAGGAGCGGAACCCACAAATGCACCACCTAAGAAATGGATAATACCAATGGGATTGTGGGGTAAAATCACCCAGTTACCAGATATCTCTTGCCAATTCATTCTACTAGTTTCCTTTATATCAGCTTTTCCTAGAGTTTGACATATATTTTTTATCTTCAATTCTAATCTGAAGTTGGATCTATCCATTAAAAATCGGTATGAGGTCAGTTAGAAAAGCAAAATAATTTAAATATAGAATCCCAAATAACCTGGTTTTGAGAAAAAATTATTGGTTGTAACCATAGAAATCGACAAAAAACTGAGTTGCTGCCTCCCCATATGTAAATTTTGATATATTCATTTAATATTCAGTTTTATATAATTTTTCCTTATTTTCTGTTTCCTGTCTAGACCAAAATTTAAACTTCGTTTCCTACAGATATTTAACAAGACTCACTTATAGGTCACATAGGTGCAAAAATCATCTTATTTCTATGTAGTCATACCAAATTTAACGGTGACGTTGTAATTTTCTCATTTCATCTTGAACTTCGAGGGCAATCTGTAATGCTTCATTGAGAAATTTCCCATGTTCAGCAGCTTTTTCAGTTACATATGTTGCTGTTAAATTTGTCAGATTATCTGTAAATAGATCATGGTTGCTAATGATAAATTTTTGATTTTCTCTTAAAATTTTTTCAGTTTTTAATGCCTTAACTAAATCTATCCGTGCCATTTCTAAAGCTGCAGTAACTCGCTCCCTATCTTGAATAATAACTTCTGTATTACCTACTGCTTCGATTCTATCATTAATATCAATTGCTTTAATTACAGCATTGTATCTATCAACATCCTTTAATAGAACTTCTAAAGATGGGTTCATGTTAGTATTCACCATTTTTTTGTTATGCTTCCAGACTAAATATAAAAATAGTTTAGTTACATAAAAAAATAAGCCCCCCGATAATATTATTAATATCCATGATGGCATTGGAGGTAAAGGGAACCAGATAGCCAATAAATTAATAACTAATCCTAAAAATAAATATATTACTACACATAAAGATAATCCCAAAAATAAAGCTGTGGGGCCCTCTGAGCCTTTAATTTTATTAATCCACAGCCTACATTTTTTTTGAAAATGCCTTGTAATATTTGGTCGCTCATATTTAACAGGTAAATTGGTGAGATATCGCAATTCTTGTGGAGTAATCTCTAAACCCTGCAAATCATCACGCACAGCTTTCACATCCTCACTATCAGCCTTGTTCAGTATTATATAGCAAGGATTATCATCCCTAATCCGTGAATTATGGAAATTATCTAAATCTAAATATTAGACTTGCAGCATAAATACTGAACATATTATCTTAATTCCTCAAGAACAGCAGACAAATGAAAAATTTCCTAGAGATTAATCACCTCAATCAGGTTGTGCTTGGAATCACATTCTTAATTGTGCAATAGGTATATCGTATTGGCAATCAAAATAAATCCCCATGTTCGGTAATTCAATTTTAAAATAAATGGCGATCGCAACTTTTTATGAATCTGGTTAAGATTTGATGAAGAAATGATGAAGTCGCACAATTTTGAAATGTATACTTAGTGTGAATTGATCGCTGAAACTATTGTAATCGCCTTAGTAATCCAAAAATTAAGGTTTTTGGAAAGTATCAAAACCTTCGCAATAAAAAAACGTTTTTAATTCAGACCAGACGTAATGTTTTATTGTGTAAAACATTACAAAATATTGTCACGATTATCATTTTTAATAAAGTGATAATTATTTCAATATTTAGATCCTAATTATAATATTTATGTTTAATTCTCAATGATCAAAAAAATGATGTGTTATAAAATAAACTTATAGCTTATCTTCATAATGATAGATTTCAAATAAAAAATAATTAGTTATTATAGGCTAGAGAAATAATTATTGTTATATATATTTTTTATGAAAAAGATAGTAAAAAACCATCAACTCTCAATCTCTTATTTGTACGATTTATTTGACAAATTATCTCCGATAATAGTTATTTTGAGTACTGCGGTTATATTATTTGCGACCTTATTCCCTTTTAATTTTTCCCAAAAACTCATTCCTGAAATTACCAATATTAGTTATGCATTCCGCCATAAAACTGATTTAACTGATTCTGTAAATAATGTCTTACTATTTATCCCTTTTGGATTTGGTTTAAGTAACGTAATTAACAAATATAGAAAAAATATTATTGAGTTAATATTAATTATTTTTATAGCCAGTTCTGGTTTATCTTTTACAGTAGAATTCCTCCAAATATTGTTACCTTCTAGATCAACGACAATAGCTGATATCGTTAACAACAGTATAGGTGGATTATTAGGATTTTTATGTTTCCATATTTGGAAATATAAAATCATTAATTCTATTTGGCTCTTCCTAGAAAAAATTCGTAATTCACTATCTATAAAAACAACAATTTTAGCAGGAATTACATACACAATTTTTTGTTTAATAATCGCTGCTAATTTACCAATTATTACCAGTTTGAGTAATTGGGATAATCGGCTTTTTTTACATATTGGGAATGAAGGAACAGGAGATAGACCTTGGCGAGGTAATATTTATGAATTAGTGATCGCAGATCGAAGTATCTCTCCGATAGAAGTGGAAAATGCCTTTTCGCAAAACAAGTTACTGTCAGATAATGATACTGCTTTAATAGCTGCTTATAAATTTATAGGTAAGGATAACTTTAGTGATAAAACTGGAAATTCACCGACTCTATCTTGGCAAGGAGAATCTGGTAAAACTGAAGAGACCACAGGTGCTTTTATTGATTCCCGTAACTGGCTAAAAACTTCATTTTCAGTCAGTTCAATTACAGACAAAATTCGCCGTAGTTCGCAATTTACTCTGAGTAAGTAGGTTGGCGTAAAAAATTATCGTTTGGATAAGGCAGGGGGCAGGGAGCAGGGAGCAGGGGGAACAAGGGTTTTAGGCTTATTTACTATTCTTCACATAGTTTGGTTTTATTGTGCCGACTTACTTACTACATTTGCTACAGCACAAATATCTCAAACTGGACCAGCTAGGATTATTTCAATCTCGAAAGACCATGATCAGCGTAATTTGACTTTAGGACAGGATGGGTCAGATCTAGTATTAAGATTGCGAACACCAATTATGGGAAATAATGGCACTAACCCACAAATGGTTATCCCAGATGTATTAAATAATAATAAAAGCCATCACCTGATCATTACTTATAATGGCTCGATTCTGAAATTTTATATCGACAGTCTTAGTAATGGATATACATTTAATTTAAATCCTGGATTTGCTCTTTTCAACTGTTTAGCTGCTATTAGTAATCCTTGGGATATCTATTTAAATAGATCCTATCAAACCATTTATAATGGATTATATTATATTTTAACTTTTATACCTTTGGGAATAATTCTAGCGTTAATTACAAGTATTGTCCGTCCTAAAGTTACATACTATATTTTATTTATTATGCCAGGTTTCATCTTATTACCGCCAATTATGGTAGAGGTTGTATTATCAAATCAAACTGGTGAAAATTGGCAAGTAAAAAATTCCATTTTAGGTATGGCGATTATCTTTATAAGTATGGTAAGTATTCTTGGTTGGTTAAAATATTTCATGATTTCTCCAAAAAATAGTCGACTTTAAATCGAATCAGCTACACAAATGATACAGAAACAGAATTTTATTCAGAAATTAAATCATATTAGCTCTTTCTTTACCAGAAGGAGATACTGAACCCTGTTACCAAAAGCTGAAACCGCTACTATGATGTCCTGGTAAACTTCGAGTCATGGGAAGATGCAAGTTGTCTTCACTAATGATGTAATCAACCGATGATTCCAGGTAATTAATCTCGCTGTCTGAGTTCAAGTCCCAACCAATTGCGTCCATCAATTGGAGATCGATAGGTAGGATAGAATTAATCTCACCAGGATCAATGCTTGGTTGCATCACGCCATTCAAGCCAAATTTCCAATGGCTTGCTTGGTAGCCACCCGAGGAGCCACGTGTGGACAAACCATTGGAAAATTCGGCAATTTTATTAGTACCTCCATCAATAGAAAAATATTTTTCCTTCTTGTTAAGCCTGAAATCGATCTTGCCTTTACCTTTTGTTCTATCTGAGTGGCGGAACAGATCCATAGTAGTGATATAGTCGTACTCTTGATCTGGGTAAAATTGCTGCCTTTGAAAGTTAAAATCCAACATATCAACACCACTGATAAATCCCATCGCATGTCCTAGCTCATGTGCCACAGTGCCGACTAAATCGTAATGATCTGATTCAATACCATCACTGGCATCAAAATCCCATTGGACAGAGTTACTATTATTCAGCCGAATTTCGGCATCGGTGGTTATGTTGTTACCTTCAATAATGCCTAGGGACTTGGCATTGGCACGGGTAAGCCAGAGATTAGACACACTTTTATCTTTGTGAGAGCGATATTTAGTACCCGTCTTATTAATCAGCCGCTTGATTCCCCCATTATTTGCTTGGATAGTTGGTAAATAATTGAATGCTGTGGCATCATCTGCTGATGTTTGATCCAAATCAAATTGACTTAGGACATCTGTATAGTTTGCCCGTACCATACTAGGACGTACTGCAGCAACAATGCCATCATTTAATTCTCCAAAGCTGATATAAATATTGATGGTGACATCATCCTCAAGATGAGCAGCCCAAAGATCACCCGCTTGTTTAACAGCATCTTGATAAGTTTGTGAGATTCCATCCGCAAATTCAAAGTTAAAGGTTACGGCTTTGGCTACCTTATGACTATCTATTAGGATAGGCAGAGTAGCTGTTATAACTATTAATAAATGCTTGAAAAAATTCATTTTTAATATTGAGAATAATCTATAATCATTATTCTCAATGATGGCATATATTTATTGAAACCGTAAATTTATGGAATTGATAATTTACGGTAATTAAACTATTTTTTTACTAAAAATTAAAAATCGAATTACGTACTTATTTAAATAAACAATTATTTAATACATTTAAATATGAGCATGATTGGGCTTAAAAACTTATATAAAAAGGAATTATACTCTCACGCTGTTAAAGTCAAGGATATTTTTTATACCTATACTGCTTTAAGTTAAATTGATAAACATGATGAAGATAACGTTTAAAATTGACTGAGCTACACAGATTTAGATAGAAATATTAAAAAGCTGTTTTTATCGAATTTGTGTAGCGAGATAGGAATTCCAAAGTCTTAATTTATTACCCATTTAATTTTTAATAATTATTTGGGCGTTGCTGAATAAAGATATGAATTTGTTTAACGCAGAGGCGCAGAGATCTAGAGAACAAGAGTTTGAGAGGCTTGATTTTAAATTTCATATTCCAATTCAGCAATGCCAATAAAAATCATCTCTGACCGAAAAAGAAAAGGATACAAGCCCTCAAATTTATTTGTGGAAAAATTAGTAGATAATTGTGCCGCCATGCATAAGCAATCTTTCTCAATAATTCCTTTTTTGATGCAGTCGCTCATGGGGAAGACCCCCTTTCTGCGCGCTACTCTCTACATTCATGTACGGGGTTTCTCCCCTGCTAAGAGCTCCCTGCTTCCCTGCATGCCTCTGACTGACCGACTCCCGACTCCTCATTTTCAATTTAGCTCGCAAATACTTGTGACCATGTAGTGACCAAAAATACAATCACCGCAGCGATCGCTAATAATCCTTGAATAATATTGCCAACTACGGTACCAACAAGAATACCAATACCAGCCTTAAATGCTACCTTCAGTTGGCGGCGGTAAATATATTCAGCAATTATTGCTCCTAACAATGGTCCTAGCAATATTCCTAACAGGGGACCACCAAAAGGTAAAGCCGGCAAAAATCCGAAAAACCCTAGGAATAAGCCGACAAAAGCACCAATTTGTCCCCACTTGCTAGCACCTGCTTTTTTCGCACCTAAGTAACCAGCTAAAAAATCAACTCCTATACTCAACAGTAATACTATCAATGTGACAATCAAGGGAATGCTAATTGTCGCCCAAGAACCCTGAACAAATCCCCAAATAATAATGGCAATTAAAATTAAACTGGCACCAGGAAGTGCAGGAATCACAGAACCGATGATACCTACAATCATTAAAGCAACAAGTAGCCCATAGATAATTTGCATATATTTTGTAGTTATCAACTTTTCTAACTATAAAAAATGCTTGATACCTTTTTGCTCCACCAGAGAAATATTTTAACCACTCAAAAATGCTCACAACTAACTGACACTAAGAGTAACAGCTAATTTATCAGCAATCCCCGCAATCCATCTTTCATCTTGCTTGGTGTAACTGCGGGGAGCATTTGCCCCTAAAATCAATATACCTATCTTCCCAATTGGTTGACAAATAACTCCTTGTACATTCTCTGGCAAATAATCAAATTCGACTTTGCCGGGATAAACTTTTAAATCTACTAAATAAACTGGCTTTTGAGTTTCTAGGACTCTTTTTAAGATTGTTCCTGGTTTAACCTCAGATTTAGCTCCCAGAATTCCACGACGCAACAAAATTTTATCTTGAACTATTACCAATAGCGATCGCGTCACTGTATTTGTCAGTAGCAAATGGGATGCCCAAGCTAATTCTGTTTTCACTGCCTGCGGTAAATCTGGGAGCATATCAAAACCTTCCTCCCCAATTAGTTCTACGCTATCAGGAGTTCTTGGTTGCACCTGTTGCCAAATTAAGCCTGTCAATATTAATACTGCACTTAACACCACACCCAACACATCCCCTCGAGCTTGAGAATTGGTGATTTCTGGCGTAAACAAGCGGTTAACTAGCAAAAGAAAAGCACCTAAGCCACCAACCACCAGAGGCAAACGACGTAGAACTTGATTGGGATCTGGTTGAGCCATATTTTACAAAAGATATGAGTTATGAGTTATGAGTTATGGGTTACAGGTTTATGAATAGATAGTTGAGTTTAACTCCCCATTCTTCACTTCATGGGATGGAGAAGTTTCCCTCTCGTGTCTAAACTCCTACTCTGTAGTTTTTTCTGCCAAATATGCTCTTTCACTCTTTCACTCTTTCATTCTTCTCCTGGTTCAATAATTCTTTGAAACAGATAGCCTGTACCTCTTGCCGTGAGAATAAGTTCTGGATTACTAGGATCATCTTCTAACTTTGCTCGTAGACGGGATATATGCACATCGACTACCCGTGTATCTACGTGGCGTTCTGGAGTATATCCCCATACCTCCTGTAAAATTTCTGAACGAGAAAAAGCTTCTCCCGATCTGCTGACTAGCAATTCTAGTAAACTGAATTCCATACCAGTTAAGCGAATGCGCTCATCACCTTTATAAACTTGACGCTTATTGGTATCAATTTTGATATTAGCAATATGAATAACACCGGAACTGGGAATGCCAGAAGCTCCAATTTTATCCACTCGTCTTAACACAGAACGAATGCGAGCCTCTAGTTCCTTGGGAGAAAATGGCTTGACTACATAGTCATCAGCACCCAATTCTAAACCTGTAATCCGATCAGCAACATCACCCAAAGCGGTAAGCATAATAATGGGGACATCTGATTCCTTACGTAATTCTTGACAAACTCCGTAACCATCTAGTTTTGGCATCATCACGTCCAAAACTACTAGATCGGGTTCAGTGCTGTGGAATGTATCCAAAGCTTCTTCGCCATCCCCTGCGGTAACTACATCATAACCAATCATGGACAGCCGTGTTTCTAAAATACGGCGGATACTGGCTTCATCATCTACCACCAGAATTTTTTCCTTATGACTTTCCAAATTTCTCAATGCTCCTTAACTAAAGTTTTTCATGATAAATTTTTAATATCATAATATTAAGATATCATTCCATTAATACATTGAGAAAACGCCACAACTATTACTATTGTTAGACTTTTGCTGACTGCAAAAATTAAGTAAAAATTAAGAATATTTAATAAGATTTAAGAATGGCAAAGCCAAAAACATATTACGTTTGTAATGAATGTGGTGCAGAATCATCTCAATGGTTTGGGAAATGCCCATCATGCGGTACTTACAATTCCTTAGAAGAGCAAGTTGCTATCCACTCTGCCGCGGATTTGCCCAGTGGTATGGTAAGTGGTTGGCAGTCAAAACCGGGACATGGCAAATCTCATCAGAAACCAGCTAAACCTAGAGCGGCTGTGCGATTTGATCAAATTAGCGATCGCCAATTAGTGCGTTGGAATTCTGGGTATGGAGAATTGGATCGGGTATTGGGAGGTGGGGTAGTTCCTGGCTCTATGGTATTAATTGGTGGTGATCCTGGTATTGGTAAATCTACTTTATTACTACAAGTATCAAATCAACTAGCACAAAACTATCGTATTCTTTATGTTTCTGGGGAAGAATCTGGGCAACAGATCAAATTAAGGGCATCCCGTTTAGGGGTAACAAAATTAACTAATGAGGAAAGCAATGATACAGATGGTAAGCAAGTATCAAAAAATGCTGATCCATTAACACAATCAGAACCCGTAGATATCAATTTGACAGCTCTATATGTCCTACCAGAAACAAATTTAGAAGAGATTTTAAAGGAAATGGAATCTCTACGACCAAACTTGACAGTTATTGATAGTATTCAAACAATTTTCTTCCCTAATCTTACATCTGCCCCTGGCTCTGTGGCTCAGGTCAGGGAATGTACTGCTGCTTTAATGAAAATAGCAAAACATGAAAATATTACCATGTTAATTGTTGGACATGTTACCAAAGAAGGAGCGATCGCAGGGCCTAAGGTTTTGGAACACTTAGTTGATACGGTGTTATATTTTGAAGGTGATCGCTTCGCTTCCCATAGGTTATTACGTACTGTAAAAAATCGTTTTGGAGCTACCCACGAAATCGGTATCTTTGAAATGGTTGAACATGGATTGCGGGAAGTACCCAACCCCAGTGAATTATTTTTAGGTAATCGTGACGAACCCGCACCGGGTACAGCAATTGTGGTAGCCTGCGAAGGAACTCGTCCAATTGTGGTAGAGTTACAGGCTTTGGTTAGTCCTACTAGCTACACTTCCCCTCGACGTTCCACCACCGGGGTAGATTACAGTCGCTTGGTGCAAATTTTGGCAGTACTAGAAAAACGGGTGGGTATACCCATGTCCAAGTTGGATTCTTATGTCGCTTCCGCCGGGGGATTACATGTAGAAGAACCAGCAGTAGATTTGGGAGTTGCCATCGCTGTGGTAGCCAGTTTCCGCGATCGCATTGTCGATCCAGGTACAGTATTAATTGGAGAGGTGGGATTGGGAGGGCAAGTGCGTTCTGTATCCCAAATGGAATTACGTTTAAAAGAAGCGGCAAAACTGGGATTTAAACGAGCAATTGTACCCAAGGGGCAAAAATTTCCCGAATTGGACATTGAAATTTTGCCAGTAGCAAAAGTAATTGATGCAATTATTGCTGCTATCCCCCAACAAACATTGACAGATGAAGATTTAGATATGGATGATGAATTGTAAGTAAAGCATAGATGTCTAAAGTCAGGGGCTTGAAGTAATGAATTCTTGTGAAAGAATGCTTATGCATCGCGGCACAATTGTTGATTACTTATCCATAAATAAGTA
>NZ_FYBH01000464.1 GCF_900185595.1 Calothrix rhizosoleniae SC01 | reverse complement strand
AGGACAGTTTCTTTATCCTGTTTTAAAGCATTATTTGTGTAATAACCAAATAATTCAAATTGGCTCCGATCTAAGTTTTCTACCCAACCCTTCATGGGGATTTTCCAAACGGAATGCCTGTAAAAATATCCGGAAACAAGACCAATGCGAATTTTTTCGTTTGGCTGTAAATCTGGCAGAAGAATGTCTTGGCTCCATTGGGGATAGGAATTTGACATCAGGTGAACGAGCATTTCCCCATAGATTTGCTGCAAATCACGGTCATTTAAGCCTTGATAAGCTAGATAGAATGGTTGCGATGCACCTACCTCATCCGCTGCCTTTTTTAGCTCTTGAAGATTAGCTTGTTTATAATATTGAGATAAATCTTGCAGGTGACGTTGATAATTATTTCGTCTGAGCTCTATTTCCGCAAAACTTGTATGAATAATTGGTAGTTGATTCATACAAATAAAAAATTTGGCTATATCCAAATCTGGTTGAATTTTTAAGGCTTTTTGATAAACCTCTACGGAAGCTTTTCGCTTACCTTGTTGTTTAAATACATTACCCAAGTTACAATAGGCTCGAATAAAATTGGGTTTGATATTTAAGGCTTTTTGGTAAGCTTCCACAGCAGCTTCTAACTTGCCCTGTTTTTTGAGTAAACTGCCTAAATTGCAATAAGCATCAGCATATTCAGGCTTTAACCTTACAGCTTGTTGGTAAGCTTCCACGGCAGCTTCTAACTTGCCCCGTTTTTCGAGCGCATCTGCCAAACAAGCATAAACTTCAGGATAGTCAGATTTTAGTGTTAATATTTGTTGATAGTAACTTATGGCTGCTTCTAGTTGACCCGAATTATGCTTTTGTAATGCGGTTTTTATTAAGGATTGGATATTACTAGATTTGAAATTATTTTTGGTATTCATATGACTACACCTGTTGCCTAAGCAGAATAATCATGGTCAAAACCTGAATCGTTTCTTAGTTGTAAATTTGTTGAGACTTTCCAAGTTTTACTCTATTCACACTTCCTATATAATGACCAAATAATTCATAATTGTGTGATTTTAAAGTATTCACTAAATTGAAAACTAAGCTTTGTTCAATAATCAGTGGGAGGTTGACTACCACTGATTACAATTGCCAATTGCTGTGAAATTTTTGCTATACAACGATGAAGTCAGAGCCACTGAGATTCGTCACATCTTCCACCTGAGCAACAATTTCGGCACCACCGTTGGCATTAGTAGCTAAAATGAATGTATCATTAGAACCAAGTGTGCTAAGACCAAGAAAACTTGACCCATTTACTACGATTTGATCCACCCCTTTCTCGAAATCTTGAATAATTGCGCGATCGCCAAAGCCAAGACTACCAAGAGCGCCAGGATCGTTACCAATATAGAAGGCACCATTCGCATCACCCACTACGAAAATATCTGCATCGCCACCGCCGAGTAATTCGTCTATTTCACCTACTGCACTTCCTCCACCATCGAGAATATCATTACCAGCACCACCATCTAGAGAATCATTTCCGAGTCCACCAATTAGGGTATCATTGCCTGCACCACCATCTAAGGTGTCATTACCTGCAAGTCCACTGAGTTCGTCATTACCCTCACCTCCGTTTATGAGGTCATTAACTTCATCAGTCCCCTGGAGAACGTCATCTCCACTATTGTCAGCTGCTGGGGCAACGAATGTACCAGCAGCTACAGTGCCTGTAAATCCTTGCAACTCACCAATTATTTCATAACCGTTATCAACTGGAATTAAAATAAATGTGCTGGTAGTTCCTAGGGTATCGGTAACGACAAGATCGGGATTATTAACCTGAATTTTATCAACGCCATTCTCGAAGAGTTGGATAACAGCACGATCGCTCTGACCAAATATATTAGCCCCACTTAGATCACCTTCAGTGGGAACAATTACATCACCAGCACCGGCACTATATAAGAAAACTTCTTCATTACCAAGGACAAAAATATCTGCATCACCATCCAAGAATGCTCCTGTACCATCGATTGTTGCACCACTACCACGTAAAAAATCGATTTCGCCAGATGCAGTACCTCCACCATTAAGGGTGTCACGCCCTAGACCCCCATTAATTGTATCATTACCTCTACCTCCTAAAATTTCATCATGACCGTTGCTGTCCCGGTTTCTAAGATCGGTACTTCTGCTGTCGCCACCATCAATGAAATCATTGCCATCACCTCCTAAGATGGTATCAGAACCACCGCCACCGTAGACAGTATCATTGTCAGTACCGGCATTGATATCATCATCGCCGTCAGGTTCTTCAGTGTCACCCAGATCCCCAAAAATCAGATCTTCACCGCCACTACCAACAATAGTATCATTGCCGCCCTCTCCCACGAGAGTATCATTATCTGCACCCCCTAAAATCTCATCGTTTCCTGTACCGCCGAAGAGTAAGTCATTGCCTGTACCTCCGACAATCTCATCATTATCCGCTCCACCATCTACTATGTCATCACCAGCATTACCAAGAATAAGGTCATTGCCTGCACCGCCTATGAGGGTGTCACCACCAATGTACTCGATAGTTGGAATACTAGCAGAAAAAATGAGATCAAGAGTCTCTGGGTCTCTAAACTCAATGTCTCTAGTTGTACGAATACGAGTATTGCTTCCTCCGAGGAGAGTATCATCTCCATCACCACCATTCAGAAAATCTTCGCCATTTCCGCCATCTAGAAGGTCATCGCCATCGCCTCCTAGGATCACGTCATCTCCATTATTACCAAACAGCTGATCATCGCCATCTTCTCCTACAACAGTGTCATCGCCATCGTCTCCTCGAATATAGTCATTACCAGCTAATCCTACTAACAGATCATCTCCATCACGACCAAGAATAGTATCAGCGGAAGTTGTACCTTCAAGGGTGTCACCATCAAGACCTAATCTCCTTAAGTCCCTTAATCTTCTTGCTCTCAAAAAAGCCATACACTTTATCTCCTAAAAATTACAAATATTACAAAATAGTTAATAATTTATGAAATTTCTTATTAACTTTTATCTCAGCTAATTCGACTAATAGAGTTATTCATTCATACGAGAATTATTTTAGGGCTTTAACCCTAACTATAAAATCCGATATTTTTGCGTTAAATAACTAGGTCAAGTTAAATATAAAACAAAACCTCAACTCCTGAGAATATCCCTCTCCTACCCTGAGGTAAGCTCTTCTGTGCAAAGGATGGCGGCTGGAGGTGAGGTTTAATCTGACATTTCATTACGCCTAACTACTTAATAGTGTTGGGAAAAATTTTTCTCCTTTTATTTATTCTTTCTACGAAAATTTTTTAATAAATTTTCCATTTTATAAGGAAGTAGTGATGATCATTTTTTATAGAAATTTGAAGATTTTACTTTTTTTAAGAGGTCGGTAATATCGTAGCGACTAACAATTTTTATTTAGGTTGATATACCCTGCAAATAAGATGATATAACTGAGCAATTAAAGCCTGCTTAATCTTTATAATCAAGCAGGCTTTATAAGCTTGACCAAGATTCAATAATTGCTGCCCTAAGCATGAGAGAGACAGCAATTATTTTTTACCTTGTATTAGTCAACAGCAGCGATAGCTAGACCACTAGCTTCAGCTAGATCATCGGTAACAACTACGTTAAGAGTAAGTTCAGCGAAACCGTTATCACCAATAGCGGTAGCATCACCTTCAGCAGAAGCAAAGTTACCATCAATGGTTACAGTGGAGTCTAAGGTTGCATCAATATCTTTGTCAACATCAATGTTAACATCAAAGTCAAAATCTTTATCGAAATCAACGTCGATATCTACATATTTGTCAACATAAGCATAGTCATAAGAACCACCAACAACTTCTTCGTTGGTAACTTCTAAGTAGTTTAAGTCATTAATAATCATTGGTTTTTCTCCTGAGAGTTAACTAATTATTTTTGGGATTTCGTTTGTGAGCGACTTGTTCTTGCTCACATTTATAATATAGAGTAATCTGTTTTTAAAGTCAATAGGTTTTGTCTTTTTTTTTGCAGTAAATAATGAAAAAATATAGATATAAAAGAAGCAATTATCTATAGGATTAATTCCAATAAAAGGACAGCAAAAATGATGGTAAAAAGAAATATTACCATCAGCTTAATTAATTATTTATATACTTGCAAATTTACTTGCTATTCATATATAACAGTACTTGTAGCCTATTATTTTAATTTAAAAGCTCTTATTTATACATAGATATTAATCATCTAATTATACTTTTAATAAATAAATAAATAAAAGCTAGTACTTTGCATGTTTTGTTAAAAATAAACAAAGATTGTATTTGCTTCTCTGAGAGCATAATATTTTTTTAAATTCACTAAACTTGATTGCTAATTTCATCTTTTAATTCAATATCTTTGGTATCTATTTGAATGGCTATATCTACAAACTTCACCTCTTTTTTTAACCAATCCTCAAATAATTGGGAAATAATTTTTTCTTTTAATTCATCATCTAATTCTGGTTGAATTATTTCTTCTACCCAAATTAAATACACACCTTTGGGTGTAGTAATTGGCTTGAGAATACTAAGTGGAGAACTAGCAAATACAGCAGCAGCAATCTCTGGACGAAAATCTTTACGATATCGAGCTCCTTGATATCCATAAGTACGGCGGAGTTCTGTATCTTGAATGTATAAACGAGCTACTTCTGGAAAAGTGGTTTCACCTTCTTCTAGAGCATAAAAAAGCTCATAGGCTAAGTCTCTATGCTCGAATATGACTTCATAAGTGACAGCAGCATCATAATCTATTCTGTTATCATAAAAGAATTTTTCGACTTGAGCTGAAAATAAATGATGAGCTAATTTTTGAGAAATTAAGTTGTTGTAGACTAATTCTTCAAAATCCTTGACAGATAAATAGTTTTTATCTAACCAATCCCATGTATCTTTTGCTGTAGTCAGTTTTTTCTCTAGTCTTAGTTTGTCTCCTTCTTCCTGTAGTTCTGCTTCTTTCACATCAATACCAGCTTTTCGAGCCTCTTCAGTAATGACCTGCTGAGATACGAATACTTCTACAACATCCAGTATCTGACAGGATAGTTTGAGTCTATGAATAATATCTGAAGTGGAAATGATCAGATGTTCGGACATAATGCCAATCTCTGAGAATTTTGAGTTATAAATTTTCTAGGCTTACTGTGGTGATGTAAGCCTTACTTCCCAAATTATGGACAGTTTTTGAAAATTTGTATTAGTGATTTGTTCTTTAATTAAAACCCAATTTAAAAAATAGATCTAGGTCACTTTGGTAGTAACAATGGTTCTAAATTAAAGGTTGGGAATATGACAAGTAAACAAGTATTATAGATGGATCATCATAAGAACTGGATTGTAAGTTCTATTAACTTATTTTTCTGGTTCGATGTGGATAAACGACACAACACCGTGTGCGACTTTTCCAAAACTCTTATGTCACAACCATTCCAGAGATGGGCAATTTAGAGCAAGACAAAACATTCCACCAGAGATTAATTACTACGGCTAGGTTTTAGAATTTTGTGAAATATTAAGTTGCACATCTCGTTAAACAAATAATTGGTATTTGGGAAAAATAGACATGAATTCTGAGAAAATTCGGGTACATGAGGTATTTCAGCGTTCCAAACATAGTAATGCCATAGAGCTTGATAATTCCTTATCAATTCTTTCTGCTAGCTTATAAGCCATTGATGGTGGATTCCGATAATTACTAGCAGTTTTTCTAAATCCCCAGCGTCTTGCTTCAGCTTCTGAAACTCCAAACTCTAAAGCTAGTTTGTGATAAGACCAGCTATATTTTCTCATTAACTCAATGGGATGCATAACTTTGTTCCTGCTGATTTAATTTAATAAAAACCGGAAGTATTGGCAAAAAAATTTAGTTATTGTTATTTTGTGAAGATTCAGGTACTTGACATTTTGCATTCAGAACCATTCTTTTGATTTTGGCTTGTTGTGCTGATTTCACATACTATACAAGAGATAAATAGTAGCGATATAATTAATTTAGATTTCTCAACACACCAAGAGACTATAAATACTGTATATTTACATTTCTAAACCATTTTTTTGTAATTTCTTAAACGGATCTAAAACAAAGTCAATAATTCGACGTTGGCGAATAATAACTTCAGCACTGGCTGTTTGACCAGGAGTTAAATAAACACGTTTTTCCCCATTATCGACATACTGTTGATCTAAAGTAATTTCTAATTCAAAGCTTTCAATATTTCCTTGGGGTGTTTGCTGCACTTTTGAGTCAGGACTGT
>NZ_FYBH01000325.1 GCF_900185595.1 Calothrix rhizosoleniae SC01 | reverse complement strand
CTGTTTCTCTGCTTGCTAAAGGTACTTCTCCCACCAACCATATTTCCGGATTAACTGGTAATGGAGAAATTATTGCCATTGCAGATACAGGATTAGATTTACAGATAGGAGAAAACACTGTACTCCATCCTGATTTTGATGGAAGGATTAAAAAAATTAAAAGTTGTCCTATCAAACCTTCATACTCTTCTTCCAGAGTTCATAATCCTCATGGCGATGACGGAGCATCGGATAAATATTCAGGACATGGGACTCATGTAGCAGGAAGTGCCTTAGGAAACGGAACAATGGCACAAAATTATGGACTTCCTCCGATCCAGGGAATGGCTCCTGAAGCAGAATTGATTTTTCAGGCAATTGAGCAAACTCCCCAATGGACGGAACAAGAAATCATAAAATCAGTTGTAAATCTCAGAAAAATTCCTCCTGCTTCTAATTTGTCAGGTATTCCTAGTAATCTCAAAGTATTATTTGAATTTGCTTATAATAACGGCGCACGTATTCATTCCAATTCTTGGGGAGGAAGTGGATCTGACCGATGTCGTCAGGTAGATACATTTGTTTGGGAAAACAAAAATTTTCTCATAGTATTTGCTGCTGGAAATGAAGGTAATCAAAAGAGAACAATTACACCGCCAGGGACGGCAAAAAACTGTATCACAGTAGGAGCATCAGATGAGTTTAGCAGTCGAGGGCCTTGTGAGGATGGTCGTCTTAAACCTGATGTCATTGCTCCTGGAGCATATATTTTATCCACTCGCTCATGTCAAATTACACATCACTCTGAAGCTCCATATCCACCAGTTAAAGATTTTTATATGTACACGAGTGGAACTTCTATGGCAACTCCTTTGGTTGCTGGTAGCGCAGCATTAGTTCGTGAGTATTTTCGTACTAGAAAGAGAATTGACGATCCCAGTGCTGCCTTGGTCAAAGCTGCATTGATTCATTCAGCCGATTATAAAAGAGAGACATCTTCTCAAAAGTGGGCAGATGATAAACAAGGATGGGGCATGATAAACCTGAGTCGGATTATTGATCGTCCCGCTCCTTATGCTATAGAATTTTTTGATAGATCTCAAGGATTCTCAGATTCAGGGGAGCAGCATAATTATCAATTTGAGATAACTAACGACTCAATCCCTTTACGAGTAACTCTAGTTTACACCGACTATCCAGACGAAAAATTAATCGGTAAACTTGTCAATAACCTCAACCTAGAAGTTTATAATCCTAAGGACAAATATTATTGTGGCAATGATTTTGATGATGAAGGCAAGAAGGATTATTTGAATAATGTCGAAGGTTGTATTATTAATACACCTATAGAAGGAAAATGGAAAATCAGAATTGTGGGAGAAACGATTGCCCAGCCACCACAAGATTATGCTTTGATAGTTTCTGGAGCATTTATAAATTGGCAGTTTAATTTATAGGGATAAAAATTATTCTTCCGCAGCCAGCGAAAATAATTCTTGTTTCCGTCTGGCTATTGATCTTTATTATCGATTTGAGCTTATTTCTGTAAAACCTTTATATTGCAATAATGTAATAACAATATAGATTTATTTAAACAATTAATTCCTTATCTGTTGTTATAACTACCATATTTTAAATAATTGTTTCATCTTCTTGTAATGCCAGTTCACAGGCTATCTGCTCTTTGTAGGACAAAGGAGAATGCTGCCACCCAGATACTGGAATCCAAATCCATTTACCATCTGGTCTATTCTTGAGATCGGCAACAGCAGCCTCCATTAAGTCTGGGAAATATTTATATTGAATGCATTCCTTTACTGGTAACACGGCAGAATCATCAATTTCCTGTACATTATGGTTCAAAGCCATGATTGTATTTTGATATCGAAAAAACGTGACAAATTTAATTTTTTCCATAACTAATTTCCTTTTGGCAGAGCAACAAAAAGAGCATGATTGATATATTTAAAATATTAATCATAATTTATTAAGTATTGCCTGGGTCGTTGTGACAGAATAGCCATGCTCCGAAGGAGCCGCCTAATGGCGATCGCATTTTGTTCAACTGTTGATGTTATTTTCCATTGCTACAAGCAAAATTTTAGTAATGCCTCACGGGAAAAACGATTTCTGGTTTGACTGTGCTTATGAATTTAATTTATTGACAGTTCTCTATCCAAACTACAACCTAATAACGGCACTTGCTCCGGGGAAAATTAGTTTTGAATAACTAAATGTGAAGTAGTATACACCCTGGAGTTTTCTCGCCAGAAAGCAGTATTAAGGATTCTGTATGGCGATAAGAAATATAGAGTTTAGCTATCAGCTATCAGCTTTGTTTTTTTTTGTAGTACACTCTAATAGATTGCTTATTTTTATCAACCTACCCAAAGTTACCAACAGAAGCACTGAAGGCTAATAGCTAAATGGAATGTTATGACATTTTATTCTCAATTGCCCACCGAGCTAATTCGGTGCGGTTGTTGAGATCAGTTTTGCCCAACATATTGGACACATGGCTTTCTACAGTCCGCTGACTGACACTTAATTCTTCTGCTATTTCCCGATTTGCCATGCCTTTAGATACCAATTGAACAACCTTCAACTCGGTAGGAGTCAAAGTCACATCATAGGGAACTTGGATGCGAGAACTACTGTCTCCTCCTTTTGATTTGTAACCTTCATAGCGCATGGTTTGCTTGAGAGAAGATTCGACTTGGGCTACAAGTTCTTCTGGCTCAAAAGGCTTGACCATATAAACATCAGCGCCTTTGTTGAGACCCTTTACCCGATCTGTACTTTGTCCTTTAGCAGAAAGGAAAAGCACGGGAATCCAGTTAGTACTCTCTTTTTGCCGGACTTGCTCTACAAAAGTATAGCCGTCCATTTCCGGCATCATCACGTCACAAACGATCATATCTGGGGTATCCTGCTCTAAAATATCCAGTGCTTCTCGACCATTTTCAGCGGTGGTGACTTGGTATCCCCGGAACTCTAAATAATCCTTCACCAGCAAGATGAGGTTGGGGTCATCATCAATAAGTAGTAGTCGTTTGGTTTGATCTTTGGACATGCTGGGTTCTTTCATAGCAGTGGCACTTATCGCACTTTTTTCCATCAACTTCCTAAGTAATTTCCTCTATCTTTGACCATTGATATTCTGTAAATTTTCTTACTCTATTCACTTTGAGCTAATAGACATCTCTAAAGCAATTATTACCTCTAAGAAACTACTAAATCAATAGCAAATTTACAGTAAGGATACGTAGAGCAGTAGTATTTATAATGCGCTATTATATATCTTATTGAAAGGGGGCGGTTAAAAAACGCTGAATAAATAATAATCCTTTAGATTTCCTACATAAATATTCGGGTACATAACCACATAAACATCAAACAGATTAATTGTTTTGAAAACTAAATAATATTTTAGGATCTGCGCTTAATTAAGCCTCTATCAGCCTTGGGCAGGAAATGGAATCACTTCCTGGTAAAGGATGATTTAAAAAAGCATACTCTGCCACAATTTGATTGCCGATCAAGTGCTCCTGAAGAATCCTTTCAATTACTTCCGGAGTTGCTTGACGGTACCATACACCATCTGGGTAGACAATGAGGATTGGTCCATCACAACAAATCCGCAAACAATTAGCTTTAGTCCTCAAAACGCAACCAAGATGATTGTCCTGGGGCGAATCTAATTTTAACTCTTTCAGTCTTTTTTTCAAGTAGTTCCATGAATCTAAACTACTTTTGTGTGAGCAACAGACAGGATTCGTTTGGTCAGCACAGATAAAAATATGTCGCTGAGTTTTTCTTAATCCCAAAGTTTCTATACAATTATCAGGTGTTCTTGGAGAGTTTTTCTTGATATTTATCGATATGTTTGGGTTGGGCTGCTTCATTGTATTATCACTCAGTTTACTATTTCCCTGATTACAGTTCTATATCAATTTCTTCAGTTCGCAAACACAATTGAGCATATAACACTAGTAACCCCAGGTGGAAGTCACAAAGAAGGAGGGTAGCAGGGAGCAGGGAGCAGGGAGCAGGAAGTAGGGAGCAGGGAGCAGGGAGAAGGGAGCAGGGGATTGAAACCTTGTTATGCTAAGCTCCACAGAAGGGGAAAAAAGATAGAAATACCTCTTTCCGACTCACAGCTCCCGATTCCCCACTCCCCATAAACAAAGAAACATAATTTTAGTTAAGTTTTTATAAGCTTTTGTTGCGAAAATTTGCGGCAATCCTGCCCTCACTCTGTGTAGCTTTCTTCCCCATTTCCAGCCAGGATTCCTGTAGATTAGCTACTTTCCCAGGAATATGTACACTTTTAACCCCTAATTATTAACCCATTCCCTCCCTCCAAGTTCGGAAACCCGTACACCTGTCTTTGTTGCCATTAGACATCGCTCTTAGGTAAATTAGCACTCAGGAGTTGAGAGTGCTAACTCTGGAGAAATATTGTATGGCAGCTGTATCTTTAAGCGTTTCAACAGTAAAACCTTTAGGCGATCGCGTATTTGTAAAAGTGAACGCCTCGGAAGAAAAGACCGCAGGTGGTCTGTATTTGCCTGACACGGCTAAAGAAAAGCCTCAAGTAGGTGAAGTAGTATCCGTGGGTGAAGGTAAGCTCAAAGACGACGGTGGTCGTCAGACAATGGATGTGAAAGTTGGAGATAAAGTTCTTTACTCCAAATACGCTGGAACCGACATTAAATTAGGAACCGACGAATACGTACTGCTTTCCGAGAAAGATATTCTAGCAATCGTTTCGTAGAGTTATGAGTTACGAGTTCTGAGTTATCAATTTATAACCCCTATTTAACTCAGCACTTAAAACTCTAACTGACAAATTGATTCCAAACTCAAAACCAAGAACTCAAAACTATTGCGGAACTATGGCAAAGCGCATTATTTACAACGAAAACGCCCGTCGCGCCTTGGAAAAAGGAATGGATATCCTAGCTGAGGCTGTAGCTGTTACCCTCGGCCCCAAAGGTCGCAACGTAGTACTAGAAAAAAAATTTGGTGCGCCTCAAATTGTCAATGATGGTGTCACCATTGCTAAAGAAATTGAATTAGAAGATCACGTAGAAAATACAGGGGTTTCCCTAATTCGCCAAGCAGCTTCTAAGACTAATGATGCTGCTGGTGATGGTACCACCACTGCAACTGTTTTGGCTCACGCCATGGTTAAAGAAGGCTTGCGTAACGTTGCAGCCGGTGCTAATGCAATTTTATTGAAGCGTGGTATTGATAAAGCAGCTGGTTTCTTAGTAGAGAAAATTGCTGAACATGCTCGTCCTGTAGAAGATTCCAAAGCTATTGCCCAAGTTGGCGCAATTTCTGCTGGTAACGATGATGAAGTCGGTCAGATGATTGCCCAAGCAATGGACAAAGTTGGTAAGGAAGGGGTAATTTCCTTGGAAGAAGGGAAATCCATGACTACCGAGTTGGAAATCACCGAAGGGATGCGCTTTGATAAAGGCTATATTTCTCCCTACTTTGCTACTGATACTGAGCGCATGGAAGCAATTTTTGATGAGCCTTACTTGTTGCTCACCGACAAAAAAATTGCTTTGGTACAAGATTTAGTACCTGTGCTGGAGCAAGTGGCTCGTGCTGGTAAGCCTTTAGTAATTATCGCTGAAGATATTGAAAAAGAAGCTCTAGCTACCTTAGTAGTTAACCGCTTACGCGGTGTACTCAATGTAGCTGCTATCAAGGCTCCTGGTTTTGGCGATCGCCGTAAGGCTATGCTAGAGGATATTGCTGTCCTCACTGGTGGTCAATTAATTACCGAAGATGCTGGTTTGAAGTTGGAAAATACCAAGCTGGATATGCTAGGTACCACTCGCCGCGTTACCATCACTAAGGACAATACCACCATTGTGGCTGAAGGTAACGAAGCTGGAGTTAAGGCGCGTTGTGAGCAAATTCGCCGTCAAATGGATGAAACTGAATCTTCCTATGACAAAGAGAAGTTGCAAGAGCGTTTGGCTAAATTGTCTGGTGGTGTAGCAGTTGTTAAAGTTGGTGCTGCTACCGAAACCGAAATGAAAGACAAGAAACTGCGCTTGGAAGATGCTATCAACGCTACCAAGGCGGCTGTAGAAGAAGGTATTGTTCCTGGTGGTGGTACAACCTTGGCTCACCTCGCTCCTCAATTAGAAACTTGGGCAGCCAGTAATCTCAAGGATGAAGAGTTAATTGGGGCAATGATTGTGGCTCGTGCTTTACCTGCTGCTTTGATGCGGATTGCAGAAAATGCAGGTCAGAATGGTGCTGTAATTTCTGAGCGTCTGAAAGAGAAGTCCTTTGATACTGGTTACAACGCTGCTACTGGCGAATTTGTAGATATGTTAGCTGCTGGTGTTGTTGACCCTGCTAAGGTAACTCGTTCTGCTATGCAAAATGCGGCTTCCATTGCTGGTATGGTATTGACAACTGAATGTATTGTTGTTGATAAGCCTGAGCCAAAAGAAGGCGCTCCTGCTGGTGCTGGTATGGGTGGCGACTTCGATTACTAAGGTTAATTTTTGAGATGGGTATTTTTCCCGTCTGAATATAAAAAATGGCTGTCTTCCTATGGGGAGGCAGCTATTTTTTGTTGGCACTACGCGCAAGTAATAAGTAATAAGTTTACTGCTCATAGGTTTCAGGGTTCAACGATGGCCGCGCCCTAATTGCATAGTGCTATAAATATCTAAATATCTAGAAAGCCTTGTTTAAATCTTCAGGAGTATTACAGTTATGCAGCATCAATTTAACTTCTGGTGTTATGGATAAAGCTTGCACTTTTATATCAGAAAAACACTCTTGAAATGAATGTCCTCCAGTTTGAATCAAACTTTGCAATTCTGGAAGGATATGATGGCGATAAAAACCACACATTGGTTCCCAATTTACAGAATTATGGGGTACTACAGCTAAAATTTCCTCATGGACTTGCTCTAAGTCATTTATCCATTTTTGAATAATTTTTGTCTTTAGCAAAGGTAAATCACAAGCAAGTAATAGTATCCATTGAGTTGAAATCTGTTTTAAACCCTGATACAACCCATATAAAGGGCCATTTCCCGATTGAGATTCAGTGAGATAATTGCAGTCTGAAGGTAATATATGCTTGTAGCGATCGCACCAAGGAGTGAGGATATAAACTTCCTGGGTACATTCCTGAGCAACTTCATAAACCCTTTTGAGCATGGGCTTACCTTGATAGCATACAAGTGCTTTATCCCTCCCCATGCGAGAACTTTTACCACCAGCTAAAATTAGGGCAGATATATTTTTCATCTTTAATCTGAATTATGGGGCTAGGCGCAAGTAATAAGTAATAAGTAATAAGTAATAAGTAATAAGTTTATTTTCTATAGAAAAAGGGGGAAATTTCCTCTCAATTTAACCAATTAATTTATAAAAATTCTCCTTTTAAGCTATTCCAAATTCTTTTAGTGCAGGATAGAAATTTTGATTTTCATGGCTGGGACGACTTAGTTTAATTAAAGCAAAGCGTTGTAAGGAAGTAAGATTTTTCCATTGTTTGAGTGTAATGCTTACTCCATATTCTCCAGCTTTGTTTTTTGTCGTTGCTGGGATTTCTGATACATTCATCCAAGCTGGATTATCCTCTATGGTTAGCTCACCTGCTGGTTGTCCTATTTTATTTATAATTAAATTTTGTAAATATTCTTTATATGCTAGAACTTGCTGTTCATTACTGCAAGGTGTTTCTACTAAAGTTTGCCGTTCTTCAGTGGTTAGCTGATTCCAGTGAGCTAATTTCAATTTAACACCACAAGTATCCAAATTCAGTCTTACCTGCATGGGAATGCAGCGCAGGTTATCTACAAAGTCTGTCTCAAATTGAAAAAATGTGGACATTAAAAGTTTGTTATTGGTTCTTAAATATCTTAAATATTTGTAATGGTAATGGGTACCACTATTAATTCGTGCTTTCCAAGGGCGAACTGACAAGTTAGTACCAAAATTTTGTTGTCTATACGGTTTTACTGTGGTATAGAAACCAAGTCAGGAGACAATTTTTTATTTTGAGAGGACTCTGGGAGGTTTTCTGGAAGAACAATAGTTAGTATTATTTTGACTGCACAAGCTTTAAGTTCCGGTTCCAGGGAAATAGGACAGCTATGAGGATGGGTGAGGTTGTTCGCTTCAGCTTCTTTTGCCCAAAGACTACCCCAATGCATGGGGATAAAAACTGTTTTGGGAGTAATTGCTTTGGTAATTGTAACAGGAAATTTGGCTTTCCCTCGCGTTGATGTTATTTCTACCCAATCTCCTGACTTAATTCCTAATTCAGAAGCATCGCGGGGATGAATCTCGATAAAGGGATTGGGGTGCATTTTGACAGTTTTCTCAATTCTTCCAGTGCGGGTTTGAGTGTGCCAATGACCGTAGAGTCTGCCAGTTGTGAGAATAAATGGATACTCTGGATTAGGTGGTTCTGCGAGTCCGCGAGAATGGTAAGCAGCAAATTTGGCTCTACCATCTGGGGTCGGAAAATGTAAATCTGTGTAGAGACGTTTGCTGACAGGTTTTTGATTTTTATATCTGAAAATATTGGAGAATAAGCCACCATGTTGATCTTCTTCTGTGTCTATAGGTGGTGAACCCCACTGCATGGGACCTTGTTGCGCTAATTTTTTGTGACTAATATCAGTGACAGAACACAAGCGATCGCAGGTTAATTGGACAAATTCATCATATACTTGAGCTGAATTGGTGTACTCAAATTTCTCTGCAAAACCTAAACGACGACCAACTTCGGCGAATATCTCCCAATCTGGTTTTGCTTCACCGGGAGGTTCCCTAAATTTAGGACAAAGGGTGACAACTCTTTCTGAGTTGGTCATGGTACCAGTTTTCTCACTCCATTGGGCTGCGGGTAAGATAATATGAGCATAAGCTGCTGTTTCCGTGGGATAATATGCATCTTGATAAATAGTGCAGGGAGATTTTAATAAAGCAGCTTTGGTTCTAACTAAATCTGGCATACTGACAGCCGGATTAGTGGCTGCAATCCACAGTAAACTAACATCACCAGTTTCTAAACCTGTAATCATACTCCAAGCGTCTCTACCTGGAGTTGGAGAAATTTGTCCCAGATTTAAACCCCAAAATTTTTCTACTTGTGCTCTGTGTTGGGGGTTTTTGACGGAACGATAACCAGGAAGAATATGAGCAAGTCCCCCTGCTTCCCTTCCTCCCATGGCGTTTGGTTGACCCGTGAGAGAAAAAGGACCAGCACCTAGTTTACCGATATTTCCAGTCATTAAATGGAGATTGATTAAAGTCCGTACTTTTGCTGTACCTTCTGAGGATTGATTTATACCCATTGACCACATAGATAAAACTCTTTCTGAATCAGCCCAGTAACGGGCTGCTGTTTCTAAGTGGTCGATAGGTATATTACACTTACGAGCAACAAATTCAGGAGTATAGTGACGAATCACTTCCGCATAACCAGGAAATCCCTGAGTACATTCGTCTATAAATACGGCATCAATAGTTCTCCAGCGCATTAATAAATGAGCAATACCGTTAAATAAGTCTATATCAGTACCGGGATTGATTGCTAGGTGTAAATCTGCTGCCTCTGCTGTCTTTGTTTTACGTGGGTCTACTACTATCATTTTCACATTGCGGTTGCGCTTATGATGATTGCGCAAGCGATTAAAAACAATAGGGTGACATTCAGCAGTATTGGTACCAACTAAAAAAGCACAATCAGTAAACTCTAAATCTTCATAACAACAAGGAGGACCATCTGAACCAAAGCTTTGTGTATAACCTGCAACTGCTGAAGACATACACAAGCGAGAATTGGCATCAAAATTATTAGTTCCCAAACAACCCTTGATTAACTTCTGAGCAATATAATAATCCTCTGTTTGGAACTGACCAGAACCGTACATACAGATAGCATCAGCACCCTGACTTTTAACTGTATCTCGGATCTGGTTCACAATTCTCTCAAAAGCCTGATCCCAACTTACCCGTCGAAACTCCTCTGACAGAGAATCTCGCATCATTGGATACTTAAGACGACTTTTGTCAAGGGATTCTGTAACAGTAGCACCTTTGACACAAACCATACCTTGAGAAGAAGGATGGCTTTTATCTCCCATTACTTTCCAAATAGGATTTCCTTGGGAATCTCGGTGAGTTGCACGACCACTTACAGCAGGAGGAAATACTTGCAGACCACAACCAACACCGCAATAGGGACAAAGAGTTTTAACTGATTCAGACATGGTTTTCAATTCGCTCCTCCAGGGCGCAAATATTGCGCCCCTACTATCTTCCAGACAGCCTCTCATGTAAGTTTATACACAATCAAACATGAAAAGTCTTTTCTTAACCATTAACTAATAACTAACAACCATCAATTGTCAACCATCAACTAACAACTAACCACTATCAACTATTTGGTTCCCCAGATACATAAGGATAACTCGGTTCCACCGTTTCAAACTGCGGTTCGGGCTGAGTGTCTTCATCTTCATGATGTTCTGCAAAGGAACCTTTGGGCTCTTTGAGGAAGAACCAGCATAAAAATGCAACTATTAAACCCGCAATCCCCATAATTTGGAAGAATATGGTGTTTGCTTGAGCGATGGTTGCTGCTGTGGGTTCACCTTCACCACTTAACCATTCTGGTAAGAGACTGAAGATAGTCAGATAAGCAACAGCACCCACGTTCCCATAAGCACCGACATTACCTGCAACTTGTCCAGTTATCCGTCGCTTAATTAAAGGAACGATGGCGAATGTTGAACCTTCCCCTGCTTGCACGAAGAAAGAACAAGCCATAGTTAATAATATTGCTAATGGTAACCACCAACCACCACCGACACTTCCCATCATTAAATAGCCTATACCCATACCAGCCGTTAATACTGCCATGGTTCTCTTCCGACTACCCAATCGATCAGAAATTAAACCACCACCAGGACGAGACATTAAATTCATAAATGCATAGCTGGCTGCAATCATCCCTGCTTGGGCTTTACTTAGGGCAAAAGTACCTTCAAAAAAGGCTGGAAGCATGGAAACAACTGCTAATTCCGAACCAAAGTTAACTATGTATGTCAACTCCAGAATTGCGACTTGAGAAAAACTATAACGATCTTTTGCAGCATATGTCTTTCTCCCGGTAAGTAAGTCTTTATTGACCATTAAACAGTTGTAGGCTTGGAACAGATATAAACCAATCAAGCAAGCCCAGACAATATACATGGTATTGATGTCGTATAGCTTCACCTTATGCAAACGCCAAGCCAGAACCATCAAGATACCAGACAAAGGTAAGTTCATTAACATCAAGAACCAGAAATCTCGTTTGCTGGTAACTTCAATCCCTCTAGCACTTTTAGGCTTTTGATAAACCTTACCGGGAGGATTATCCTGAACATTAAAGTAATAGAGAACTCCGTACAAGGCTGCAATAATTCCAGTTCCTCCAATACCTAAGCGCCAATTAAGTAAAGCTTCTCCTGTCTGGGGATTTGCTGCACCAAATGACAACCACCCAGCAATTACAGGTAAGGTAAATGCTGCTGCGGCTGAACCAAAGTTACCCCAACCACCATAAATTCCTTCAGCTAAACCAATTTCCTTTGGTGGAAACCATTCTGCCACCATGCGAATACCAATGACAAACCCTGCACCGACAACACCTAGTGCTAAACGAGCAGCTACTAACTGACTGAAGTTTTGGGCGGAAGCGAAGATCAGACAGGGAATTGCAGCATAAATTAACAGCAGGGAATAAGTAATTCTGGGCCCATACTTATCTAACAACATGCCGATAATAATTCGGGCTGGTACTGTCAGAGCTACGTTACAAATTGCCAGAGTCCTGATTTGAGCTACTGTCAAGCCAAAGTCTGCTTTTACTTGTGTGGCTAAAGGTGCCAAATTAAACCAAACCACAAAAGATAAAAAGAAAGCAAACCAAGTCATATGCAGGATTTTATACCTGCCATTGAACGACACTATTTCCTTGAGCATATTATTTACCTAATTTCTTGGAGATAAAAAAATGGGAATCAATACAGAAGAGGTGATACGATTTTAGATTTTAGATTTTAGATTTTGAGGACAGTGTGGTCTTGGGGAGCCAGCGTTGTAGACGGTAAGCCATTGCGGTGGACGGGTTTCCCGGCATAAAGCAAGTGGCGCAACCCGTAGGGGTTTCCCGTCGCAGACGACTGGCGTTGGTTTCCTCCATGAACAACTGTCCGGGATTGTGAAAGATTTACTACATAAGCTTTTCTTTCTTTCAATCTGTCGCAATCATTTTTCCAATTGGTATGAGGTGGTGATATAGATTGTTAACGATTAACAGCCAACCATCACCAATTAACCTATTTCACCTTTGCCCCAAAATCTGTGATCAGAATCTTACGTAACACTGGTAGTAAATCTTCACAGGGAATACCTTTTTGTACGCAAGTACCTAGTTGAGCATCTTTCCCGACTTTACCCCCCATATACAAATCAACGCCTTCCACAGTTTTGCCATCCTTGCGGACTTTCGTTCCCATTAAACCGATGTCAGCTACCTGGGGTTGACCGCAAGAATTGGGACATCCTGTCCAATGAATTCTCACAGGATGTGATATCTCTAACTCCCCATCTAGCTCTTTACTCAGGGCTAAGGCTCGGTTTTTGGTTTCCACTAGGGCAAACTTACAAAACTGTGCTCCCGTACAGGATACCAAGGCTCTTTCTAATGCCTGGGGAGCAATGGCAAATTTTTGTAGGAGGGGTTCTGCGAGGAAAAGCTCTAAGTTCTCATCGGGAATATTGGCAACGATCGCATTTTGTTCGACTGTTAGTCTGACCTCACCACTACCATATACCTCTGCCAGACGGGACAAGTCAAACATATCCTCGGCTTGTAGTCTACCTACGGGAATATGTAAACCAACATAATTTAATCTAGCCTGTTTCTGTTTATACACCCCGATGTGATCGTGTTTTTCCCAGTCGATTTCATCTTTTGCTGCGGCTTCTGATAGGGTGGCTGCCAATTCCTCTTCTACTAGCTGACGAAAATTATCTATACCCAATTCGTCAATCAGCCACATTAATCTTGATTTCTGGCGGTTCGCTCTTAAACCTTTGTCCCGATATACCGTTAAAATTGCTCTAGATAAATTAACTACTTCTTGATTCGGGGGAACCCAAGCATTCAGGGGAATAGCAGCTTCACAGCGTTTAGCAGAAAAGAAACCACCCACTAAAACATTAAATCCTAACTGCCCGTCTTTGTATGCCGGGACAAAAGCTATATCGTTAATTTCGGCGTGAACGGAGTTATCTCGTCCCCCTTCAATGGCAATATTAAATTTACGAGGCAAATTGGTAAATGCATAGTTACCTTCGCCTTTGTTGGTAATCATGTCCTGGACTTGTTTTACCAGCTCGCGGGTATCAATTAGTTCATCTACATCGATTCCTGCAACTGGAGAACCAGTAATATTACGCACATTGTCCATACCAGATTGCATGGAAGTCATGCCTACTGAGTGCAGTTGTTGGAATATGTCTGGTATGTCTTCCAGTCGGATTCCCCGTAGTTGGATATTTTGTCTGGTTGTAATATCTGCGCTACCATCAGTCCCATAACGCTGGACAATTTCAGCTAATACGTGCAATTGCTGACTGGTGAGGATCCCATTGGGAGTACGCATCCGCAACATAAACTTACCAGGAGTTACAGGACGGTAAAATATTCCTAACCATTTCAGACGATGTTCCAAGTCGGTTTTGTCAACAGCTTCCCAACCAATCCGAGCAAAATGTTCGAGTTCGTCCTTTACATCTAGTCCGTCCTTTTCGGCTTTGAATTTTTCAAACTTATTTAAGGTTTTGGTTTCCCCTGACTCTACAGACGGCATGGTGGTAAATCCCTTTTAAAAAACACAAGTGATTATACTTAAATGAACAGTATCAAAAAAATAATTAATTTCTTGTACGTAGATTAAGAGATTTTATTTAATTTTTCATGATTTCGACATTTAGCAAGGATATAGATACGCAAGCTCTTGAATCTCAACAGTTTACAAGCATATTAAAATTACTATGTTAACTATTGGATGTTTCAATATTTACGATACTTACATATTTAATAGGCGATCGCTGCTTTATTGTTGATTGTAGAAGATGAAGAAAGGGATGTGGAAGTTCGTTGGTTTGCGGTGCGTATTTTAGGAGGGTTGAACGAACCACAAGTTATTTTACCTTTAGTTAATCTAGTGCAGTCAACTGAGGAAGAAGATTTATTGATAGTCGCAACAACAGCCTTATCAAATATTGGGAATGGGGCGATTGTAGGTTTAAGTCAATTACTCGAACATCAAAAGTCAAAACTACTAGCAGTCAAATCATTATCCCAAATTCGCCGTTCCTCAATCATTGAACCATTAATTAGTGTGGTTAACGATATTAACCCAGAAATTCGTGCGATCGCAATTGAAGCTTTAGGTAGTTTCCATGAAGAAAGACTGATTCCCATTTTTATTCAAGCATTAGCAGACCCATCAGCAGCAGTACGTAAAGAAGCAGTCATTGCTCTGGGGACGAGAGGGGAATCAAAAGGGAAATTTGATTTAGTCAAACAACTCCAACCATTACTATATGACTTAAACTTAGAAGTATGTCAGCAAAGTGCGATCGCTCTCGGAAGAATGAAAGACGGTAGAGCAGGGGAAGCACTTTTCCAAGTTTTGAGTGCTACAACTACACCAATTTTGCTGAAAAAAGAAATTATTAGAGTGTTGAGTTGGAGCGGTTCTCAACAAGCTTTAGTGTATTTAGAAAAAATCCTTTACCCTGACAATATTGCACCGTATCAACAAGAACTATGTCAGGAAATAGTTACAGTCTTAGGCAATCAGAAATTACCACAACTAAAATTTCAATCTGCCCAGATTTTAATCAATTTTCTCAACTCAGGGCAAGAAATCCCATCAATATCTAAAATCAAGCAAGCAATAGCCACATCCTTAGGGGAATTACGAGAATTATCAGCTCTCCCCAGTTTAGAAAAACTCGCCTGTGATCCAGAACAAGTAGTTAGATTACATGCGATCGCTGGATTGAAAAAGCTACATTAAACCAGAAACTCGAAGGGAAGGAAGGGGAAGCCATAAGTGTTTTGGAATTTACAACTTACCTCTTCCTTCTTCCTTCTCCCGTAGGGATTTAAAAAGTGAAAGTGGTTCTCAAAGTACCGATAATCGCATCATCGTTATCATCACTTTGACCAGGGGCTGTTTGCCAAATCACACCAGGAGTAATGGAAATATTATCACTCACACGATACTTATAGAAACCTTCAATGTGATAGGGAACCTCATCAGAATTAGTACCTCGTTCAAGTGAGTATGGTTGAGCACCAGCAAATATACCCAGTACATTACCCTTCTGACCAAAATCAGGTAAAGCTATACCCAATCCATAACTCCAAGCTTCAAAATCGTCATTAGCACCAAAACCTGTAACGTCATGGTAAGAAACAAAACCACTGACGGAGATCTTATCACTAGGTTTAAATGCTGCTGCTAGACCATATGAGTTACTTGAAGATGGATTGTTTAGAGTATTTGCCTGGTCGGTTCCCACCACAGCACTATTCACACCACCTGCATCAAATAAAACGCTTCCCGCTCCGTGATAACCATGAACATAGGTAGCAGCTAAGGATATGCGATCGCCCACATTAAAGTTTAATTGTCCTAGGGCAGCATAATTACCATTGAATACCCCTGCGCCATCAGTAGAATTACTGGCTTCTGACCCCAAGTAACTTAAGGTTAAGGAACCTGGTCTTACAGAGTTTTCAGAACTACCAAAGTTAAAAGTAACTGCTGCGCCAGCACCACCACCAATACGATAGATAGGGCTTTCGGAAGCAAAGGCAGATAGGGCACCATTTCCACCATCAAAATCTTCAAAATAAGGGTTGACAGTGTTAGCATAATCACTATGAATACCGCCAGTGGCTACTACATAAAATTGTAGGTTTTCTCCCACAGGGAAGTAATAACCTAACCAATCAAGAACGACATTATTACTAGTATTGCCAATATTGAATGTTTGGGTTGCTTCCCCACTATTACCTGTAGTTCCCAAATTCAATGTAGTAGCGTTACCAGCTGCTAAACGGGTATGCAACTTATCCTTACCCGTAAAACTGGTTTGTAGGTCTAAACGTATTCTATTTTGAAAAACTGTGTTATTGTTATCCCCTGCTGTATCACCAAAGGCATCGGTGAGAGCAAATATAGCCTCTCCCACTAGTTTTGTGGTGGTAGAAAACTGGTTTGCTTCCAACTCAGCAGTTCTAGCTTCTAAGGAATCTACCCGTCCCCTCAAGGTAGCTAATTCCGCAGAAAATTCTTCTTGTAACCTTTGTAAGGTAGCTAAGTCTTCTTTCGTTACCAAGTCTGCTGTTGCAGTAGCAATTAATTCATTCACCCGATCCAAACAAGCGTTTAAACCTGCAGCAAATTCATAACGAGTTAATGCTCGGTTTCCTCTATAAGTCCCATTGGGATAACCAGCAATACAACCATAACGCTCTACCAAGGATTGTAATGCTTGAAATGCCCAGTCTGTAGGTTGGACATCTGAGAACTGAGAAACTGAAGTTACTTGAGCGACTGAAGTACTCTGTCCCTCGTTACTATAGTTCTTTACGTCTTGTAATATGTTGGAGTTATTTGGCTGTACCTGAGCCAAAACCTGTGATTTTTGCGCCTTTTCTGCACTATTCTCAGGAGATGCAATCGCAGTTCCTGATAGTAAAAACATTGCACCCAAGAAGGATGGACTGCAAATAAAAGATGCCCAAACTAATTTTGACACCATATAATTTTCCCTCACACCTTGTATATTTTCTGGTTACAACAATTAACTAGAAAAAATTCATTTTAACCTAATTTTAATACCAGTTTAATTTTGATGCCAATGTTATATATACATAGGGCTTGCTGAATAACTTTACTACTCTCATCCTGCAAGCTTTTCAGGCTATTTTTTTCGAAAACAGTGCAAGATAATTAGGGATATAAGGCTTAAAAACCTCGCATCTTCAATTTTTTTAACTCCAAAAAATTGGAAAAAATAGGGGTAAAACTGTTAAGAGTTTCCCGTTAAGAGTTCACTTCCCCAATGCTTACACAATCTCCCGACAAAAAACCCGCCATGAGGCGGGAGGAGTCAAATTAATAGTTGGAATTCGATTGTTGAATTAGGCTACTAGAAAGTGAAGGTAGTTCTTAAAGTACCAATCACTGCATTATTGCTATTATCTTGACCGGGTGCGGTTAACCAGATCAGACCAGGAGTGATAGAAATATTTTCACTCACCTGATATTTATAAAATCCTTCAATGTGGAATGGTGTATCACCATCTTCAACCCCTGATATTCTATTGATAGCATAGGGTTCTGCTCCAGCATAAATACCTAGGACATTACCTTGTCTACCAAAATCAGGTAATGCTATCCCCAAACCATAACTCCAAACTTCAAAGTCATCATTCGCACCAAAGCCTGTGATATCGTGGAAAGAAACAAAGCCACTGATGGATATTCTATCGCTAGGTCTGACAGATGCAGATAAACCGTAGGAGTTACTAAACGCTCCTTCTTGGTTCAGTGTATTAGTATTAGTCAGACCAACTAAATTAGCTTGGCGAGTACCCGCAGTTGCATTATTCAAACCAGCATTGAAAATACTGGTACCAGGACTGTGCAAACCATGAACATAGGTTGCAGCAAAATCAATGCCCCTCAAGCCAAAGTTTAATTGTCCTAAAAAGGCATAGTCACCATTGAAAACACCTT
>NZ_FYBH01000142.1 GCF_900185595.1 Calothrix rhizosoleniae SC01 | reverse complement strand
CAGTGATAACTGAAATGACACAGACAAAAGCCATCACGGAGGCGATTACCAATCTGGCGGATGCAGAAAGCCGCTTTGGTTTCGTCCGCATTGAAGAGGAGGGATTTTTCCCAGAGTGGTGTGCTGATTTACCAGCTTTGACGGAAGCGGACAGAGAAAACCTTGATGTCCTGCGGCGTAGATATATATATCATCGGTCTTTAGGGAATTTATTGGAAGGAACGGTGATGCTGCTGTTAGTTTCCCCATTACTGGCACTTGCCGGATTTTACGATCCCCCATTCCGGATCAGGGCGGAAGAAACTGTGGATGTGGTAGTGGATGATGGTGAGGAGATTCTACGCGGGCGGATTGATGTTCTCGTCCTGCAAGACCGATTTTGGGTGATGGTACTGGAGTCAAAAAAAACCACCCTGTCAGCGTTGTTGGCATTACCGCAAGCCCTAGTGTATATGATGGCAAACCCCAACTCCAATCTGCCCGTATTTGGCATGGTGACCAATGGCGATGATATTTTGTTTGTTAAGGTAGTACAAACGGGTAAGCCGCAGTATGATTTATCACGGGTCTTTGCTCCACTTACGAATGCCAGAGAACTTTACAATGTTTTGCAAATTCTCAAGGGGTTGGGTCAGGCAGTTATATCACAGGGATAGCGTCCACCACAAGAAGGACATTGTTGATTTTTCCCTAGTGATGTGGAGATGATATTACTATACGAAGCTGAAAACTTCCTATGTCTATCCTTGATAAAAATTCTAACTACTCTTTTCGCTCTTACTTTGAATTGTCCAATGATACTGATGAAATATTAGCTGAGTTTGACTATGATTTTATTCGTAAACGCTTGCAACTTCCTCAAACTAACCGTGAAATAGAAGGTTTAATTGAACTACGTCAGCAACTAGAAGAAACTATTCCTTATGTTACTCTTAGCAGCGAAGCAGCAAAGCGAGAAATTTTAATTGCACCTGTTTTAAGTCGAGTTGCAGTTATTTGTAAACGGCTTTTGAGAATTGAATATCCAGTAAAAGTAAATAATTTACTGCAAGGAAATCTCGACTATTTGATTCAATCTCACCACAGTTTAGTTGTGATTGAAGCCAAACGTGATGATTTAACCAGGGGTTTTACTCAGTTGGCAGTAGAGTTGATTGCAATGGCAATGTTAGAGGATACACCGGATATAATTTATGGTGTGGTGACTATGGGTGATGTATGGGTATTCGGTATTTTATCACCAGGTTCCCACACCATCACACGAGATATTGCTTCCTATACTTTGCCTGATGATTTAGAAGAAATAGTCAAGATTTTGGTGGGAATTTTGGAGTAATCAAAAAAGGAGCCGCAGCCCTAGTGACGAGGCAGAAAAAGATTGATTTTGAAAAGCTATTTTAATTTCCAAGTACTACAATCAATTGGTCATTTTGGGTCAGTTTTTTTATCTTGTTTTAATTTTTTAATAAATTTTTGATTTTCTTTATCTCCAGATTTGTATATAGCTTTTTCCCAGAAACAGGCTGATTTTATTTGTTGATGAGTTAGGTTTTTTGCTCCCACTAGGTTTGCTTTTTGAAGATTTGCTTTTTCTAGGTCTGCTTGTTGAAGATTTGCTCTTCCTAGGTTTGCTTTTTGAAGATTTGCTTTTGCTAGGAATGCTTTTTGAAGATTTGCTCCCACTAGGAATGCTTGTTGAAGATTTGCTTCCCATAGGAATGCTTGTTGAAGATTTGCTACCCCTAGGGATGCTTTTTGAAAATTTGCTCCCCCTAGGCTTGCTCCTTGAAGCTTGGCTTGATATAGATTAAGACCTTCTTTCTCTCCATTTCCATAAGATTTTGAACGACGTTTGAGTACTGTTATTACGGCTTGAATATCAATTTTAGGCTCAGAAACTTCTTGAGTATTTTCTGTGTTTAAATTAGATCGTTCTCGTAGAAATGCAGTTAAAACCTCTATTACAGTCCAATAATCTTTATCTGAATCTTTAGATATTCTTTCCAAAGCATAAATTGCCCCTATACGAACTTCTAATTTTCGACTTCCTAGTTGTTCTACAGCTTTAGAAAAACGGTCTGTGATTAATCGTTCGTTATTATGATTGTAACTTGATATTAAACTAAATGCGGCAATAAATGTTGCTACTAAACTTGAAAATGAAACAAGAGTTTTGATAATATCTAAAGTAAAATCTCGGTTTTTACTGTTATAGAATAAATGTAAAGGTTTAGTTACTAAAATACAAGTATTATTCTTTCTTTCCCACAAAAAATATTGAATTGGGTATTGATTTTTTAGCTGTTGGATTGCAGCTTCCCAATTTTCACGATCATTTCCTCTATTTTCGTCAGACCTTGATATTTCTTCAGCGATTGGTTTTATTTCTTTATCTGAAAAAGGATGTGTTTTTTCTCCTTTAGTTGGATCTATGAGCATGACCTGGTTTTTGAGAATTTGAGAAATTTTAAAACTATTTTATGCAATATATGCCCATAATCGGTAGGGGCACGGCGTTTTTAAAGTTACTTTATATACCGAGAGATTATGGATGCCGTGCCCCTACGGGACATTTATTTGTTGTTGCCAAACTCCAAAGCTCGACCTCTTACTTCCGTATTTACCTTACCTTGAGCGTATACTAATTGACCCCCAACAATGGTATATACAGGCCAACCAGTCAACTCCCAACCTTCAAAAGGACTCCACCCACACTTAGTTAATAACTCCTGGCGCAACACCGGACGAGAACTATTCAAATCAACCAATACCAAATCTGCATCATAACCAGGTGCGATCGCTCCTTTATTGGGAATCCCATATGCCTTAGCAGGGGCTGTAGACATCCAATTGACAACTTGAGGGATGGTACAACGTCCCTCCATCGCTTTGGTTAACATCAAAGGTAGGGAGGTTTCCACCCCCGGCATTCCGGAGGGAGTTTTGGGGTATTCCTGGGCTTTTTCCTCCAAGGTATGGGGGGCATGATCCGTAGCAATAAAATCAATCACCCCATCCAGCAAAGCTTGCCACAGGACTTGATTATCATGAGGCGATCGCAAGGGGGGATTCATCTGTGCCAAGGTGCCAATTTTCTCATAGGCACTGGTATTTAAGAATAAATGTTGGGGTGTTACCTCTGCTGTCACCCAACTAGGTTTATTTTGACGTAGTAGTTCCGCCTCCTCTGCTGTGGACATATGCAGAATATGCAGGCGACGCTGATATTTTTGCGAAAGTTTTAAGGCTAACTTGGTTGCTAATAAAGCTGCTTGATTATCTTGAATTTGGGAATGAATAGCAGGATCATGGATATTGGCAAATTCTTCCCTTCGTTGATTGATTCTAGCTTGATCTTCGGCATGAACAGCAATTAAACGTTTCCCTTGGGAAAATATAGATTCTAAAACTTCTGGATTATCTATTAATAATCCTCCCCGCATGGAACCCATGAAAATTTTGATCCCTGAAGTAGGGTTAGCTGCTAGCAGTTCTGCAATATTATCCCCCGACGCACCAATAAAAAAGCCATAGTTAACCAAACATTTGTCTTGGGCACGTTGCAGCTTATCATCTAAAGCAGCTTGGTTAGTGGTGAGGGGACGGGTATTAGGCATTTCCAGAAAAGAAGTAACTCCCCCCTTAGCACAAGCACAACTAGCTGTAAACAAATCCTCCTTATGTTCCAAACCTGGTTCCCGAAAATGTACCTGGGGATCTATTACCCCTGGCAACAAAGTTAAGCCAGTTGCGTCAATTTCTGTAATTGGTGATGTTGTAGATATATTGGCTGCGACTTCCACAATTAAGCGATCGCTTATTAACACATCCCCAACCATCAATTCACCATTGGGTAGGACAATGCGAGGGTGACGAATCAGTAAACTACTAGGCAATGACATGGGATTAATACTGTACAGGCAACAACCTGACTTATTGAATAACTACGCTTATAGGTTAAACTTGGTTGCATGGATAGCAATAAATTTTTGCAACTACTGACAAAAAACTTCATTTTTCTTCCCCATTCCTAAATTCCTAAATATTTTCCAGACAAATAGGAATTGACATCCTCCCATCAATGGAATCCGTGGGCTTCTGGGATACTGGCATAGAAAAATTTACTTTGCGCCAAATTCTGTAAACAAGATAACTGATGACTGATAAAATCTGTTGGCAAGGTTAAGATCGATAGATATAGTATTACCACTCGGATTAGTGCAGTTAAATAACTGTATACTGTGCCTTTAATTGATTATTTTCATGCAAAATCAAGTGTCTGATAATAACTCTAGCCCGCAACCAAATAACTCCTGGATGGGAGAACTCCTAAGAACCATTGGATTAAGCATTGTACTCGCCCTCGGGATTCGTACATTTGTCGCTGAAGCCAGATGGATTCCTACTGGTTCTATGGAACCTACTTTACATGGAACCCCTAATCAGTGGGAAGCAGATAAAATAATTGTTGATAAACTCAGTTATAACTTTACCAAACCACAACGGGGAGATATTGTAGTCTTCTCTCCCACAAAAAATCTACAAAGCGAAGAATACGAAGATGCATTTATTAAACGTATTATTGGTCTACCGGGAGAGAAAGTAGAACTCAAACAAGGTAAAGTTTTCATCAATAATAAGCCCTTACGAGAAAACAAATATCTTTCATCTTCACAAGTTACCTCAGTGGAGGTGTGTGCATCCGGACAACAACCACCCTTCCTTGCCCAATCCCAAACTATTCCCCCTGGCTCATACCTAGTCCTAGGGGATAACCGTGGTAGTAGCTATGATAGTCGTTGCTGGGGAGTAGTCCCCCGTGGGAATATTATTGGCCGCGCTATACTGCGTTTCTGGCCCCTAAATCATGTTGGTGGCATTGACAAATCACCAGTATATCCCCAGTAGTCGTTGATTTTACATGTTGTTTTTGTTACCCTAAAGGTTAAATAGAAACTCCTATGCTCTAAGTATCAAAACTTATGTCTAATACTTGGATATATTAGGACTTACGCAAAATTCACAATTGTCGGGAATAGACAAAAAATTGCGACTGCAATAAAATTTTTTTGCGTAAGTCCTGTTGATTAAACGACTGACAGGATAATTGATGCCTTACCTAGCCAAAATCCTCCTCTACCCAATTAAATCATTGGATGGGGTGGAAGTCTCCCAAACCCAAATTCTTCCCAGTGGTGCATTAAAATGCGATCGCAAGTTTGCTATTTTCGATCCACAAAATAAATTTGTAAATGGGAAACGCAATCCAAAAATTCATTTATTACGCTCCCATTTCAACTTGGATAAGCAAACAGTTTCGTTACAAATTCCCCACATCGGGACAAAAGATTTTCATCTAGATCTAGATAGGGAATCTTTAACAAAGGCTTTCAGCGATTTTTTTGGCATGACAGTCCGAATCAAAGATAATCCTGTGATGGGATTTCCTGATGATACCAAATCACCTGGGCCGACAATTATTAGTACCGCAACTTTAACAGAAGTTGCTTCTTGGTTTCCTGGGATGAGTGTAGAACAGTTACGCCGTCGTATACGAGCCAATTTGGAAATTGACGATGTACCAGCATTTTGGGAAGACAGGTTATTCACTGACACTGGAAATACAATATCTTTGCGGATTGGAGATACGCTTTTTTTGGGAGTAAATCCCTGTCAGCGATGTATAGTACCTGTGAGGAACCCAGAAACAGGTCAAGCTTACGAGCACTTCCAAAAAATATTTGTTTCCCAGCGCCAAAAAACCCTACCTCCTTGGGTTAATAAGTCTCGCTTCAATCACTTCTATAAGCTTAGTGTAAATACTAGGATATCCCCATTAACACCATCTCATGTTTTGTCCGTTGGAGACAGGATTGAGATAATTTCTTCAGCAAAAACCGATTATTTATAGTAAGTAGAATATCTCGATATTTGAGAAAATAACTATATAACGAAGCAGAGTAATAAATAAGTTGTCGCCCATTTAAATTGTATAACACTACACAATTAGGGCACGGGCATTGTTGAAGCACCAAACCTATGAATAGTAAACTTATTACTGATTACTTGCGCGTAGCGCTATATCGGTTTGTTTGACTGAGGAAACGTCCAATCTTCTTTCTTGCTGTTTCAGCTAAATAAATAATAGTTCAAGAGCTTTGTTTGCCTGAAATTTATTACTGGTAAAGCTTTCAGTTGTTTTATAGTTATATACGACCTAATAATAAGCCTATATCAAGCCTACACATAGGTAAGCATGAATGCTACATAGTTGCTATATAAAATCATAATACTTACTGAGCTAGATAGTTCAAATCTCTTCATACATATTGCTATAAAAAATTATACCAGTATATAATGAAAGTTATGTAACACCATAAATACATTCAATCAACTTTCAAAAATATAAATCATAATATTTACACAATAATAAAACCAATATGAATCGAATTAAAAAAGAGATTTTAGTAATTGATGACAAACCAGATAATCTACAATTATTATCCTCACTTTTACATCGTCATGGTTTTAATGTCAGTAAAGCTTTTAACTGGCAAATGACGGTAGATATTTGTAAAACAAAATTACCAGATTTGATTTTATTAGATATTATGATACCCGATATCGATGGCTATGAAATTTGTCTGCGATTAAAAAAATGGCAGTTAACCACCGATATTCCCATCATTTTTATGAGTGTATTGAATGATATTTTTGATAAAGTTAAAGCATTTAATGCTGGGTGTGTAGATTATATAACTAAACCTTTTGCCTTTGAAGAAGTTCTTGCTAGGATAAATAATCATCTAGAATTGAGAAGGGTAAAAACAGAGATATTACAATTAAATTATGAGCTAGAAAATAGAGTCAAAAAACGTACTCACGACCTAGAAAATGCGCTTCAAGAGCTACGGCATTCAATCAATGTTCGTCAAGAATTACAAACAAAATTACTAGA
>NZ_FYBH01000437.1 GCF_900185595.1 Calothrix rhizosoleniae SC01 | reverse complement strand
ATTGGCTATTTAATTTGAATTGATCGCTCTGCAATAAGTCAACATTACATTATATGCAGTGCGATCGCAAATAATAGTAAATTTTAACGTACAGATGCTGTTTCCTGAGCTATTCCCACTAAACTAGCGCTAGTCTCCCACATCCTTCTAGCTCTTTCATCATCACGGGCTTGGGGAGAAACTCTTTGCACAAATGCCTGACGTTCTTGGCTGTTACGATTTCCCCAACTCCAGTAAGCACCTGATTGCTTGAACTCAGGATCCGCAACAACAGCTGCTACCCTTTCACCTGCTAATTCTTGGGATACATATCCTTTAGTAATATACTTCTGGAATAATGGGAAGAGTTTCTGGAATAAACGATAGTGATTACGGAATAATGGGGTATCTGCAACACAACCGGGGTAAAGGGAAGTAAAGGTAATACCTGTGGAATCGTGATAGCGTCGATGTAATTCCAGCATAGTTAAGACATTGCACACCTTGCTATCTTTATAAGCTTTCACTGGCTCAAATTTTTTACCATCAGCCATAGATATGGGTTCTTTAAAACCAGCTTCAAAGCCCTCAAATTTGCCCAAGTCTGGACGTGGGTAAACCTTACCACCTGGTTCATCCGGGTTGTGGGTTACAGTACCTAAAATTACTAATCGTTTGTCTGCAAGGGGTGACTTTTTTAGATCCTCTAGCATGAGGTTACACAAAAGAAAATGACCGAGGTGATTAGTGGTCATAGTTAGTTCGTAACCTTCTGGACTCCGTAAAGGTTCCTTGAGTAAGGGCATGTATATAGCAGCATTACATACTAAAGCACCCAGAAGCCTGCCACTAGCAGTAAATTCTCTAGAAAAACGCTTTACACTTTCTAAATTCCCCAAATCGATTTGCATGATGCTGTAGCTACCTTGGGGAATTCCTAAGCTTTGAGCCGCTTCTCCAGCTTTTGTTACATTGCGACAAGCCATAACTACGTGCCATCCCTTGTTAGCGAGTGCTTTAGCTGCATATAAACCTACTCCTGAGGATGCACCTGTAATTACAACTGTTGGCTTTTGATTTTGTTGCATTTTGTTAAAGCTAAATTAATCTCTGTTGATTGTTTCTATGATCTCATAATAAGTGAATCCTCAAGCGCTACGTGCAAGTAATAATTAATAAGTAATAAGTAACAAGTAATAAGTTTACTGCTCATAGATTTCAGCCTTCAATAATGTCTGCGCCCTAATTAGGTAGTGCTATATTTTCAGTAATTTAAGCTAATTTTCGCTGTTCGGAAGATAAATTTCCATCAGGATCTATATCCATTTGCATGACGATTTGCAAATCTTGAAGTTGTTGTTTTAACCATTTTCCAAATAAATCAGCTAGAATTTCTAAACGTAGTTCTTCATTTAAG
>NZ_FYBH01000183.1 GCF_900185595.1 Calothrix rhizosoleniae SC01 | reverse complement strand
CTTAATACTGAATATATCCGAGAATCAAAATTAGAAATAATCCCTAATTCAATTCCCATTTTTTGCCATTTTTCTAAAGATGTTACCACATCAGAATATACAAACCAAGGCTCTGCTGTACCGAAGTGGATATAAAGTTCACTAAAAAAGCTAGAGAAGTCAGAAAATTGAGCAATTACCCCTGCTTTCTCAAATGTTTGGTAGGAAATGTTGCGCCACCATGTAAATTCGGATTGAGGAATATCTTGTTCATCAATACCAGGAAATACGGGTGGTGTGGATGCTTTAAAACAGGAAAAGAAGGCTTGATTGATAGTTTCGGCGTTAACTTCTATACCAAATTCTTGTGCTATTTGGCTATATACTTCCCCTACACTACCTTTAACACCAAAGAGGGTACCTACTGCATCTAAAAAAATTACTTTCGGTTGTTCTGTTTTCATTATTTTTACCAAACCAAAAATCCTATCCAACCTCCTGTTAGATTCATTATGATGTCACAAATAGTGTCAAAATAAATTAAATTCTAGGTTAATGATGTTTCAGTAATACTTGTAATAATTACTTTCCCTTTCTGCTTAAACCCAGGGTTATCACTTAATAAAACATACCTAATGACTAATATCCATCAAACTTCTGGTCGCTGGCAATTAGGTCTAGCATTATCTACTATAACTGTCACTTTGTGGGGAATTTTACCCATCGCTCTCAAGGTAACTCTACAAAAATTAGATGTATATACTGTTACTTGGTTTCGTTTTTTAGTGGCTTTTGTGTTGCTGGCGATTTACTTAAAAGTCCGGGGTCAATTACCAACAGTGACCAAATTGCGCTCTACTCCTAGTAAATTATTAGCGATCGCCATTATCTTTTTAGCTGTTAATTATATCTGTTTCCTCAAAGGTTTGGCACTAACCTCTCCGGCGAATGCTGAAGTGATTATCCAATTAGCACCGATTTTATTAGGAGCTGGTGGATTATTTCTATTTCAGGAGCGTTATACCTTGGTGCAATGGCTGGGAGTTAGTGTGTTTATTCTTGGCTTTACCCTATTTTTTCATGAACAAATAACAAATCTAATTACAACACCTAACACATATTTATTAGGTAGCGGTTTAGTAGTTTTAGGAGCTGTAACTTGGGCGACTTATGCCTTGGCACAAAAACAGTTATTACGTAGCTTATCTTCTACCCATATTATGGTGATTATTTATGGAATGTGTGCTTTAATATTCACCCCTTTTGCTACCATTAATACCATTTTCACCCTCAACATATTTTATTTACTTGTATTATTGTTTTGTGCATTAAATACAGTAATTGGCTATGGTGCTTTTGCTGAATCATTAGAACATTGGGAAGCTTCAAGAGTAAGTGCCGTGCTTGCTTCTGCCCCAATTATCACTTTAATATCCGTAGACACCGTATCCGCGATCGCACCTGATTTAATAGAGCCAGAAAATATAACATTTATAGGTATCTTCGGAGCAATTTTAGTTGTATTTGGTTCAATGACAATTGCTTTAGGTAAGGGTAATTGAATTTTTTTTCGGTGTTTGTACTTAAAATTATAATTACAATAGTCGTCTTTTTGGTGGCAACATGATAAACACGGAGGCATGTTATTTCTTGAATTTGTTATTATTTCACAGTAGTAATATTTAGTTGAGTTAATCTCTAATTCGGGTAAGCATTCAGTATTAAATATTTAGTAGTCAGGAAATCTGAGAATTGGCAATATTTATTTGCCAAAACTAGCAACTTCCCACTCTGATTTTGGATATTTAGTCATGAATTATTGCTAATTGAGGTAGGGAAATTATCTATTGTGGTTGTATTTGATTGGATAAATATTAACCAAGAGCAAAAAAACTCACACAATAACTGAATATTGAGGTAACATTCACCAATAAAATCTACCAGGGGATCTGCATAACTACCACAACGAATACCTCATGAAACAACATCATTGAAGCAGTTGAACGATGAAGAGTTTGTTTGGTAATGGGAACAGCGTCCTCAAGAAGTACTCGCTACCCTTTCTGTTGTCGATGCTGATACCAACCTTAGGGATGAGTGAATCTGCTCGATCAGCAGAACGAATTTATGCATCTTACTCAGCCTTAGAATTATCAATTCCAGTGACAGCAATGGAAAAATTTGCTCAAACAGGTAAAATTGAGCAAGAATTAGCTGTTTATCGCCAATACCTCAAGCCAGAGCAAATTAAAGAGTTACACCGGGTTTTAACTAGCCCGGTTAAATTGCATCCGGTAGCTGTTTCACAATTCCTCTATACCCAGCAAGGGGAGCTGTTGTTACGCAGGTTGGGAGATGTAATTAAAACCAGATCTCGACAACCAAAACCAGGATTTTATGCCTTACGCTCGGCGTTGATTTTAGCATCACAGGAACCCGGAGGTTTAACCTTATTAAATGTACTACGGAAGTATCCCACCGGTAGCATTCACATAGATTTGGCAAGAACTTTGGGAATTGCTTCTGAATTGGAAAAAATGGTGAGGGAAACAAACCGAGCAATTGCGACTGTGTCGCAAAAATCAGAGATAGAAGCAGCTAATATCCCATTCTCCCAGAATAATTTCCAGTTACAAAACTTGCGCCGTCCGGGAAAATTTAAATGGCAAAAAATCAAATCCCGAAAATTACTGGATTTTTCACGCAAAAGGTTAGTGCTGACAGATGTTTATTTACCTCAAAGCAAAACTAAAGCATCTGTAATTGTTATTTCTCATGGTTTAGGTTCAGATAGTAGCAATTTTAGATATTTAGCGTCCCATCTAGCATCCCATGGTTTTGCTGTAGTTGTTCCCAACCATCCTGGTAGCAATAGCAAAAAATTGCAATTGCTCCTGGATGGACGCACTGGGGAAATTATCCAATCCAATGAATTTTATGACCGACCTCTGGATATCAAATTTGTTTTAGACCGTTTGGAATCTGATCCCAGCCTCAAAAATCGTTTGAATTTGCAACAGGTGGGAGTATTTGGTCAATCTTTGGGTGGTTATACAGCTTTAGCTTTAGCAGGAGCAAAACTGGATTACAATCGCATTCAAAAGGATTGTAACTCCCAAGCAGTAAACAATACCTGGAATCTATCTGTATTACTCCAATGTGGTGCTCTCAAGGTAGAAAGAAAGAATCGAGAGAAAGATTTGCGTGATAGTCGAGTCAAAGCGGTAATTGCAGTCAATCCGATTACTAGTACTGTATTTTGTGAATCTGGCTTAAGCCAAGTACAAATTCCTGTAATGGTGGTTGCTAGCAGTGATGATACAGTCGCACCGGCGCTCTATGAGCAGATTCAGCCTTTTTCTTGGATTCCTACCTCTCAAAAGTATTTAGCTTTGCTCTCAGGAGGTACTCATTTTTCTACTATTGGTAATGGAAGCAGTACAAGTGAAGCAGTAGAATTACCTTCCCAGTTAATAGGAGATAATCCTAAACAAGCTCGTAGCTATATGAAGTCTTTGAGTATGCCTTTCTTTGGAACTTATGTTGTTGGTAGTTCCCAATATAAGCAATATCTCAATGCTGCTTATGCTAAAGTTCTTTCTCGCCAATCCATAGGTTTGAGTCTTATCCAGTCTCTGACACCAAATGATTTAGCACAATATAAAACTGTGGGGAGTAGGGAGTAGGGAGTAGGGAGTAGGGAGTCGGGAGTTAATAGTTGATAGTTGATAGTTGGGAGTTGGGAGTTGAAGCAGTCATACCTCCTAACTCCTAACTTCTTTTACTTGTAGACAGGGGTGTTCGTGAAGTATCCACAGACTCCATCGGGGGACTTCCCGCAAGGAGTGTTAACTAGGGCTTGCTGAAAAAGTATTTTGGTGAGGGTAGGGAGTGGGGAGTAGGGAGTGGGGAGTAGTTCCAGCCTCTTTATTTATATTATTTTTGCCAGAAAAAATAACAGATGCAAGGATTTTAAACCTAAAATCCTAATTTTCTTGCACGCCCCTCCCCAAGAAAATAGCCTCAAAGCATTGATAAATCAACATTTTTAAGTTATTCAGCAGACCCTAACTATTAATCAATTTTGATGTTAAAAGGTAAACGAGCATATATTCCCCTGGGATCGTTCATTCTTTGGAAAATGGCAATCTCTTGACGTAGCTTGTGAAACTCAGTTGTAAGTGGATCAGGTGTTGTATTAGGTGTAGTTTCAATTCCTAGAGCTGTTTTGGTTTCCTCAGCAACCTTGCCAAATAACTGCTCTTCTAAGCTATTCATCCGGGGATATTCTTGTAATTCCCAATCTTTCGCCAATTTAGCTTGTTTCGCAGCATACTCGATCGCTGAGTCTAAACCACCAATTTCATCAACTAATCCAATCTTTTTGGCTGCTGTACCAGACCAAACTCTACCTTGAGCAATTTCACTGACCTTATCTGTGGATAATTTGCGACCTTTGGCAACTTTATTTAAGAATAAACTATAAATCCGATTCACAGAACGCTGGTATAATTTCAACTCTTCAGCAGACTTGGGGCGAGCAACGGTTTGGGTGTCAGCATAGCGTCCTGTTTTGACTGCATCCCAAGTAATTCCATTGTCATTACCTAATTTTTGAGCATTAAATAACACACCAAATACACCAATGGAACCAGTAATGGTATTTGCTTCAGCAAATATGCGGTTGGAGTCCGTAGCAATCCAATAACCACCAGATGCAGCAACATCACCCATCGAGACCACAACTGGTTTAATTTCACGGGTCAGGCGGACTTCTCGCTGCATGATTTCCGATGCGGTGGCACTACCACCAGGACTATTAATCCGCAGTACTACAGCTTTGATATTTTTATTTTGCCTAATTTTGCGAAAGACTTTGGCAAAGCGATCGCCACCTACTTGTTCGTTTTCTCCTTCCCCATCAACAATTTCTCCTTCAGCATATACCACAGCAACTTTATTTTTTGATATCTTTTTTATACCTCCCTTGCTTTGGTCAACACCGGCATATTTTTTGATACTAATTTGCTTAAAGGTTTTGTCTTCTTTTTTACTAGCTGTAATTTTTTTCAGGTCTGCAACTACTTGATCGAAGTATGCCACTTGGTCAACCAAGCCGCGATTTTTCGCTTCATCTGCGAGTAATATACCTTGACTATCAGCGATCGCTTGTAATTTTTGGGGGGTAATTTTCCGACTACTACCAACACTGGTGCGCCATTCTCCCCAGACATCATTCAATAATCTTTGGGTTTGTTGGCGGTTCTCAGGACTAAGTTTTTTGAGTACCAATGGTTCAATGGCTCCCTTAAATTTACCCACTCGCACAATTTGCACACCGATGCCGTACTTTTCCAAGGCTCCGGTTAAAAACATTGGTTGGGTGCTCAAACCATTGACTTCCATAGCTCCTAGGGGATTCAACACCACCGTATTAGCTACGGAACTGAGGTAGTATTCTTTCTCTCCCCAATCCACACCATAGGCAATGATTTTTTTACCGGAGCTACGAAACGTATCTAATGCCTGACGAATTTCCTTGAGGGTAGCAAAGCCAGTACCAGTAGCACTGTTTGCTTTACTAGCATCAAGATAAATAGCTACAATTCGTTTATCATTCCGTGCTTTTTCTATGGAGTTAAGAACACTGTGGAGGGAAATTATAGTTTCATTTTCACCAGATAACACCTTTTGCAGGATTTGATTGGAACTGGGTTTACTGTCGGTGATTTTCATGGACAAGTCAAAAACCAGCACAGATTTATTTTTGACTGTTGGTCCAGCATCTTTAGAACTGGCAGCTGCAACAATTAATAATATTAGTCCTGTAGTGCCTAAACCAGCAAAAATCATTAGTCCTAGTAAAGTACCGACTAAGCTAGCAAAGGTCTGTTTGATAAAATTACCCATGTTTTTATTCGTTAATTATTAAATAGTCGGCAGCCATTAATGTTAAGAGTCAAAACCTAATTCTCAATGACATTACCGTGGCGCTGATTTATTTTTCCACCCCAGTACCCCTATGAGGCTCCCCTGCTCCCCTGCCTCTGACTAACTTCCCCCTTGTGAATGCGCTCCTAATAATAGTTTATCTATTCTATCGGGTAATTAAACTTCCTGAACTCTGTAATTGTTCTAACGTTTGGTTGCCGGTACAGAATAACACAGTCTTAATTTCTGCCATCAAAACCTGAGCCAATTCATCCACAGCCTCTTGGGAGTTTGTCGCAGCTTTGAGAAAAGGCATGGCTAATCCAGCAATATTTGCCCCCAAAGCGATCGCTTTACCTACATCTAATCCGTGGCGTAGTCCTCCAGAAGCAATTAAAGGTATATCTGGTGCTATGGCTCGAATACTAGTAATACACTCGGCTGTGGACAAACCCCAATCAGCAAAAGTTCTACCTAAACGGCGTTGTAAGGCATTTTCAGCCCTTTCGCTTTCTACTTTTGCCCAAGATGTACCCCCCGTACCTGCCACGTCAATAGCAGCAACCCCAGCCCCAATCAGTTTCTCTGCCATCACATCTGAAATCCCATTACCTACTTCCTTGGCAATGACAGGTATGGGCAACTTTATGCACAATTCAGCTATTTTGTCTATAATTCCATAAAAATTCTTGTCTCCCCGTGGCTGAATACACTCCTGTAGAGGATTGAGGTGAAGGATGAGAGCATCAGCTTGGAGAATATCAATAGCTCGTAGACATTGCTCTAAGCCATAATCATAATTGAGTTGTACTGCCCCCAAGTTGGCGAATAGGAGTATATCCGGGGCATATTTACGTACAGCAAATGTATCAGCAACCTCTGGCTTTTCCACTGCCACTCTTTGAGAGCCTACACCCATTGCTAATTGATATTTTTGCGCCACCTTTGCCAGACGTTGGTTAATCATTCCGGCTTGGGGAGTTCCCCCAGTCATGGAAGAAATTAGTAGGGGTGCCCCTAGCTTCTTATCCAAGAAATTGGTACTCAGATCAATATCTTGATAATCCAATTCAGGCAAGCAGTGATGGGTAAAACGGTAACGTTCCAAACCATTAGTAGCTTGGTGACATTGTACATCTGCTTCCAAACAAATGCGAATGTGATCGGCTTTGCGAGACTGAGTTGTTGCAGTTTCTGTGGAGGAAAGGTTCACGATGGCATCTAAATCTATTTGATGTGCTATTAACTATTGTCTCAGCCGATCGCAATTATTAAATCTCTAAAAAAGGACGTGCCAACATAAAACTACAAATTGATTTAGAATCCACTTGTTCTCCTTGTGCGATCGCTTGTTCCAATTCCATGGGAGTCATCAACACTGTTTCAATGTCTTCATCAGCTTCTTGGGCAGGAGGATTATCTAATTTTTGCAAATCTCGGGCTAAATAAGCATAAATAATTTCATCAGAATAACCAGGAGCAATGAAGAATTCTCCCAGCTTTTGCCAGGTTTGAGCATCATAACCTGTTTCTTCTTGGATTTCTCGCTGGATTGTTTGCAATGGATCTTCATTTGCTTCCACTGTACCTGCTGGAAATTCTAAAACTCTGCTGCTCACAGCAAAACGATACTGGCGTACAAGGATCAACTTACCCTCTGATGTGACTGGTACAGCCAGAGAACCACCAGGATGACGAATACATTCCCATTCTCCCTCAGATTGATTAGGTAAGCGCAAGCGATTGACTTCAAAGTTAAACTTACGCCCTTTATAAAGTAAGCACTGCTTAAGTAATTGTGGTAATTCTCTACCTATTTGCATAATTAAATTGTGAATGCATAAAAAACATTACAATAATTAGGGTGGCAAATCAGGAATTTGTGAAAGTTAAAACCTAAAAAACTATTAGTATCCTCTGTTACCAAAATGTGCAGCTGTCTGGGTCATTTGGGTCTGGGCATTCTTCACCTCCCCCCCACCAGGAGTAGTAAATTCCACTCTCTTCCATGAATTTCTCTACTTGATTAGCCGTTGTCGGATCACCATCAGGACTGTATTCGGGGCGGTAATTATCCCCAGCAGCTCGGTCTATAGCTTGGGATTGTAGAGATGCCAAGTCAAGCTGTTTAAAGATTTTATTGTCATTGCGGTCTAGTATGTAGTCTCCGTTATCGTCTGTTTTATAGTATTTTTTCAGATCAACATCATAGCCGATGTAGTCCATTGCCGTTAGGTCTACCCCTGTAAGTCTACGTATGGTGTTACTTGACATCAATGGATTCATAATGCCAGTATCGGGATTCTGATCTGCCCAGTGGCTTGCTTGCATTCCGTCACCACCCAAGCTAGTATTCGTACCTCTGGCAAATAGAGCTTCATAAGTCCTAGTTTCCTCGACAATCTTGCCTTTTTTATTGGTTGTCTGTTCTGTCTCAGTCAGGTTAAAGACAGTTTGACATCCATCAATGGAGAAATAGCGGCGGTGACTATCCACAGAAAAATCAATGGCACCTAGTGTTGCACTGTAATCTGAGCAGCGCATCATATCTAAGGTTGAGGGACGTGCTTGTGCTTGGCTTTGTATCGGATCTACACCACTAATAAAACCAAGATTATGGCCAATTTCATGGATAACAACACTGGTAAAATCAAACTTGTTTTTGTCAACTGTGCCTAGGGCATATTTATAACTCCAGTTATATCTCGAATTTAGTTGGATATAGCCGTGGAGTTCACTGTTGGAGCTGAAACTCAAACCCAGTGCCATCGCATTAGCAGCAGTAATCATCATCTGAGAATCATAACTCTCTGGAACCCCTTCCCCATCCTGGTAAATGGTCAGAGAATCATCATTCCGTGAAATCCATTGCCCATTCTGGTAAATAATCTTATAACGTGAGACTGAGCTATCCTCAAGATTAATGGCTGTTGGCAAAAAATTATTGTTTTGTCCTGCTAATCTTGCTTCAGCTTCTGCTCTAATTCTAAATTGATTGTAGTCATAGTTAGTTCTGAGATTGGGTACTGCAGCACCCATTTTTCCCCAGTCAAGTTCTTTCATATCCATGTGGATATTGACTGTAATATCATCTGTAATATAGTTCTCCCAAATTAAAGCAGCCAATTCAGCCGCCTCTTTTTGTTCTTCGGTAACGGAGGCTCCATAGGTAAGATTGATTTTCAGAGCTGCAACTGGTAAATTGCTCCCCAATATCAAGGTGGCTGCTAATGTTAATGGGGC